>JARRNE010000029.1:0-14624 GCA_037385305.1 Chromatiaceae bacterium
CCAAGTTCAAGAACCCCTTCGAGCGAGGTCGAGACCCATGACTGACCGACGCAGCTTCTGCAGGCTCACGCACCTGATCTCCACCACCACCCGTTACATCCACCAGCAGGGCGACGACATTCTGATCGTGGACGACGTGCCCTGTCTGCGCTGCGGATACTGCGGCGAAGAGTATTTCGACATCGCCACGCTGAAGAAGATCGAGGCAGACCACGCAGCGCTCAGCGCGCACCACAAGCGTCCCAGACGCACACTGGAGGTCGCCGTCGAGAAATTCGGCGCCCTCTGACTCGACGGCCTTGCCCGCTGTCGTCGCACCGCCATAGGAGACCGTGACCAAAGAAACGGGGACGTACCTTGAGGTATCCGCAGAACATACCACTCGCTCTCGTACCGTAGCTCCGCTGCGGTACGGTCTCTCCCGAAGCTCTGCTTCCTCGGGCATTGCCCCGAACCTCCGCCGGTGCCGTAGAAGCAGAGCTTCACGGACGGAGCGCCCAAGCCGGACAGACGCCGAAAGTATTTCCATGTAGGTCGGGTTAGCCCGGATGTCGGGTTACGGCGCGCGTTAAGGCACTGAGTAGAAAGCATCGGTCGTGCCGCGCACGCCTAACCCGACCTACGAGATGGGGTCGATATCGTGCTGGGTCGGCCCGTCCGTAACGACCAGTCAGAAGCAGAGAGCCCGCGAATGCGGGCTTCTTGTCTTCCTAAGCCCCCATATCATGTACGGACGTGCCGTACCGCAGAGGGCGCGAGAGTGGAACGATCACCGTCAACAAGTTCCGTGACAACCTGCGAGAGCAGATCGAAAAGGTCCTCTCCGAGCTCGAGCCGTTGAAGGTCACCCGACGCAACGGAGGGGATTTCGTCGTTGTCGGCTTGGAGGACCGGGACCGGGACCAGCGGACCCTTCTGATTCGGGCGTTCGCTTGGTTCCAGTCAGTTGCCCCCGCTGCAACGCCCCACGGATCAACTTCCACTCACCCGCCGGTATCGCACTTTGCACGAATTCCCTATAGCGCATCGCCCGTTTATCGTCAGAATTCCCCAGTCCCTTGAAACCTCGAAACACGGGTCGATATCCAACCAATCGAACTGACTCCCACTTCCAGCATGCCACCGATAACTGGACCAGGGATACGCCGCCGGATCGTCGCTCATGCGGGCACGAACCGGATTTAACTCCACATATCGGCAACACACCAACAAATAGGCGTCTGTCTCTATCGGACTGGACCGATAGTGGCCTTCCCAAAGCGTCCCCGTTCTAGATTCCTGAAAAATAAACCTGTCCCCTTATTATGATGGCCCAATTACGGCGTTCTGGGACTCACTCATCCGTTGAAATCGGCGCGGTGGCATTGCCTTGGTTGTTCGGCGGGTAGATCAGGCTGCCGGTATCGAACCCAGCGCGACCCGCGGTCTCGACGAGCTCGGCCAGGACGTCAGGCGGCAGGTGGGGCTCCCGGGCCAGGATCCACAGGTAGCTCTTCGATGGGCCGGCGACCAATGCCCAGCGATAGTCGGGGTCCAGGGCGAAGACGTGGTAGCCGCCATAGAAGGGTCCAAAGAAACTGACCTTGAGGCTGGCAATGTCTGGTCCATGGAGAAAGTAGGCGCGGCCCCGGGCCTCTTTCCATATTCGTTTGACCGGGTCGAAGCCCCGGTTGAGGACGCCGACGCCCCCGTCGTCCCTCTTAGCGTAGGTGGCCGTCACGTTTGTGAGGCCACGCTCGAAGGAATGGTCGAGGCGGGCAATTTCATGCCAGGTCCCAAGGTAGCGGTCGAGGTCGAAACCGCGTACCGGCTCCACGCCGGTCGGGACAGCAGTGCAACCAGCGAGGACGCCGAGGAAGAGCAGAACAGGACCTAGGCGCATCAATGCGACGCCGCGCCGACGGCAGTGTCGAGCGAATCCAAGCCGCAAGAATCCGACCACCGTCGCGTTAGCTCCGAAACGGGGACCCGTGCCCGCAAGCGCTTGCACAGCAGATAGAGACCGCCGAGCTTACGGTGCAGGTAAAGGACGTCGGGCGGCGGCAGGCGGCCGAATCCCTGCTCGAGCCGCAGCGACAGGACCTGTTCGCTGAGCCGCTCGCTGAGGTCCCCGGTGGAAAAATCGAAGGGGTCCGGCTTTCGGGCGGGCTCGGCGGCCGTCTTGATCAGACCGAGGACGCCATCGCGCATCGGCCGGGGGTCATCGGCGCGCAGATAGCCCACAGCGACCGCGGCCTCCTGTATCACAGTGTCATCTCCGGCCAGCGCGGCAGTGAGAAGGCCCCGAAGCGCCGTCATCCGCTCGGGCTCGTAGCGCCGCACCGCTCCGAAGTCGAGCAGCACGATCTCGTCGCACTCGGCACGGTAGCGGAAGTTGGCGAAGTTGGGGTCGGTTTGCACCAGGCCCCAGTCGAAGAGCTCGCGCAGGGCCAGGTCCACCAGGCGCGTCGCCGTTCGGTCGCGAAGCGGGCGCGGCGCGCTCGCAAGGGATTCGATGGGCGCGCCTTCGAGAAGATCCATCGCCAGCACCGTTGTCGTGGTCAGGTCGCCGGCTACCTCCGGCACCCGCAGGCCCACTTGACCGCCCAGAGCGGCGCCGTAGGCCCGCATCCGCTCGGCCTCGAAGACGTAATCTGCCTCCAGGTGCAGCTGCTGCTTCGCCTCCTCCAGCAAGGGGTCGACGGCCATCCCTGGCGGCAGCAGCCGGAACAGGCGGAGCAGCGCGGCGACGTTCTCGAGGTCGCTGTCGATGCTGCGCGCGATCTCGGGGTACTGGATCTTGATGGCGAGCCGCCGGCCGTCCTTGGTCTCGGCCTCGTGAACCTGGCCGATGGACGCGGCCGCGAGTGGGGTGAAGTGGAAGCGGCGAAACCGATCCTTCCACCCCGGACCCCAAGCTGCGTCAAGAACCTGCGCGACCTGGCCCAGCGGCATCGGGTGGGCGTATTCGCGCAATCGTGCCAGGATGTCGGGCAGGGGCTGGGGCAGAAGGTCGCCGGCCTCCATGGACAGCAACTGACCGAGCTTCATCGCCGCCCCGCGCATCTCCGACAGCCGCTCGGCCAGGCGGTGGGCATTGGCCGGTGTCAGCAGGAGATCCGCTGCGCTTGGGCGCCGGCCTGCCCCGAGCTGCCGCAGCCCCTCGCCGATGGCCCCGCCGGCGATGCCGGAACCGAGCCTGCCCAGGTGCAGGAGTCGACCGAGGCGCGAAGTGGGTACGGCCCTGTGCTGCTCCATACAAAGTCTCCTCAAGCGGCGCTTGCCAGGTAGGAAAGGTTAGTGGCGTCGAAACGGCGCAGGCCCCGGACGACGTCGCCGCCGCCGGCCTCGCAGGTGTTGCCCTCGAGCAGCATCTGGAGCTGATCGGCTGTGATGGGGAACGCGGGGAAGCGCTCCAGCAGCCGGGCCGCCAGGCCCAGGGGCGCGGCCGGCACCGGGAGCATCAGCTTGCGCGGCTGCCCCGATGCGGCGGCGATGCGGCGCAGCATCTCGCGCCAGGTCAGGTCCTCGGGCCCGCAGAGCAACAGGGTCTTGCCGATTGTGTCCGGATCCTCCAGACCCTGCGCGAAGGCGCCGGCCACCTCCTCGACATGGATGGGCGCCAGGCGGAAGGCCCCGGCGTCCGACGGCAGCAGGCCGCGGTAGAACAGCGGTGCGGGCAACGGCGGCCGGATGATATCCCGGTAGAGCTGGGTGGCGATCTCCATGCGCCCCCGCGGCGGCCCGAAGATGACCGAGGGGCGGTAGATGGTGAAGGGGAGACCCGTGGTGCGCAGGTACTCCTCCGCCTGGTACTTGGTGCGCTGGTAGGTCGTGCCGTCGGCGCGCACGCCGTTCGCGCTCATCAGCAGGAAGCGCCTGCCCCCCGCGTCCACCGCCAGGTCCATCGCCCGCTTGGCCCCGCGCCAGTGCAGCGCCTCGAAAGTGATTCCGCGCCCGGGCAGCTCGCGCAGGATGCCGATGTTGTAGATCAGCGCATCGCTGCCCTGGACCAGGGCGCGCACGGCCCCATCGTCGGCAACCTCGCCGGCAATCAGGGTGCAGCGCTCGCGCCAGCTGACCCGCTCCTCGGAGCCGGGCCGGACCAGGACGACGGGCTGATGCCCATGCGCGAACAGGGCGTCGACCAGATAGCCGCCGACGAAGCCGGTGCCGCCGAGGATGCCTACCCGCATGGTTGTGTCTCCGGATCAGAGATGGGTCGGGGCCCGTGCAACGGCTCGGGCGTAGCGCCGAACATGTCGGTGAAGACCTCTCTGCGGTAGGCGAAGATCTCCTCGACCTGGGGTCGGACCTGGAATCGGTCGATCAGTTCGGCGGCGGCTTGCGGGAGCCAGGGCGGCAACTGATAGTCGACCTCGTCGATGAGCCTGGTGCCGCCGGGCACGGCATCGAACCGGTGCAGATGCCGCCAGCGGCCGTAGGGCCCGATGAGCTGCTCGTCGACGAAGGCGAGCGGCGGCTCGTAGCGGGAGATCAGGCTGCGCCAACGCACGGGCAGACCGAAGAGCCGAATGCGGTAGTCGATCATGGTGCCTTCCCCCATGCGCACCGGAGTCGGTGTCAGCACTCGAAAGCCGAGCCAGGACGGCGTGATGAGGGCGAGGTTTTCGGCCTTCTCGAAGAATGGGAAGACGCGGTCCCGGTCCCTGGGCACCACCTGGCAGAAGCGAAGCCTCCGGGTGATCACGGTTGCTGCCCACCGGTGTCGCAGACACCCGAGGTGCAGCCCTGGCGCCGGCGCAGGCGCCAGCGGGCAAACCGCCGCGGACGTGGAAGCGTGCCATGGCCTGCTCGGCAGTGATGCCGAAACGGTCCGGTTCCGCACCCTGACTGGCAATGTCGACCCAGACCACCCGTCCGGCCCGATCGAGCCCACGGTAGTGGTCCATCTCCCTGCGGCAGAGCGGGCAGCCGCCGTCGTAGAGCACCACCGGCTTGGGCGGCTGCGAGGCGAGTGTTGTGACGCCCGCGCCGGCGATCGGCAGGGTGGGCCCAAGCGTGGGGTCGGCACGGGTGATCATCCCGGCACCCCGCCACGCCACTGCGGCTTGACCAGCAGCATCTGGACGGTGCCGAGGTGACGCTCGCGAAAGCCGGCCTCGCAATAGCACAGGTAGAACTCCCACATACGGACGAAGCGCTCGTCGAATCCCTGGGCCCGCACCCCGTCCAGGTGGGCAAAGAAGCTGCCGCGCCAGCGGGCGAGGGTCTCGGCATAGTGGGGACCGATGTCCTCCAAGTGAACCGTGCGCAGGTCGGAGGTCCCGGTCATGGCCGCAGTCAGGGCGGTGACGCTGGGTAGGAAGCCGCCGGGGAAGATGTGCTTCTGGATGAAGTCGACCTCTCTCAGGGCCGAGGCGTAATACTGATCCGCGATGGTGATTGCCTGTAGGAGCATGGCACCGCCGGGTTTGAGCAGCCGGGCGCATTGGCGAAAGTAGGTTCCCAGATGGTCCGCCCCAACGGCCTCCACCATCTCGATGGAGACGAGCTTGTCGTACTGGCCATCCAGGTCCCGGTAGTCCGCCAGGCGCACCTCGACCCGGTCCGCCAGGCCGACCGACGCGATCCGCTCACGCGCCAGTTCAAGCTGCCGGCGCGAGAGGGTGACGGTGGTCACGCGGCAGCCGTATCTGCCGGCCGCATGGAGGGCGAAGCCGCCCCAGCCAGTCCCGATCTCCAGGACATGGGCGTCCGGGCCCAGGTCCAGCTTGCGGCAGATGCGCTCCAGCTTCGCCCTCGAAGCCTCGGCCAGGGTCATCCCCGGGCGCTCGAAGAGGGCGCAGGAGTACATCAGGGTCTCGTCCAGCCACAGACGGTAGAAGTCATTGCCCAGGTCGTAGTGGGCCGCGATGTTGCGGCGGCTCCCTGCCCGGGTGTTGCGGCGCAGCCGGTGCAGCAGGCCGCGCAGGGGAGCGGACAGGCGGGCCAGCCCGCCTTCCAGGTCGTCGGCGATCCGGCGGTTGCGCAGCAGCAGGCCCATCAGGCCGGTGAGGTCGTCGCAGCGCCAGGCGCTGTCCATGTAGGCCTCTCCCGCGCCTACGCTGCCACCGAAGGCGACTGCCGGCCAGAATGTGGGATTGAGCACCTCCAGCTTGATCGGTGGGCCGCCTTCTCCGAGCTGCCGTCGCTCGCCGCCCTCGCGAATTTCGAGCCGGCCACCGTGAAGACCATTCAGCCGCTCGAGCACGCGTCGTCGGCAAAATTCTTGGATGAGTCCGTGGCCTGCTGGAACCCAGTTCGTGGACGAGGTGATGCACTGTTCTTGCATGCTGGCTATGCCCGGTCGGGCTCCTCACTGCGTGCCGCCCGAGACGGGTGGTCGAAAACCGGTATGCCCTTCAGCCATAGCCGCAGGGCCTGCCAATGGATACCCAACACGACCTGGGCCGTCATCAGCGGATAGCGCCACAGGACCCTGGCAAGACTGGCCCCGTCGATCTCCCTGCGCCTCAGGCTGAGGGTCGCATCCAGGACCGTTTCCTCCGCGCGGATATCGTCCATATGCACGACCAGCCGCTCCCCCGGAAGGGTCAGACGCCAGCGATACTCCATGTCCATCGGTAGGAAGGGTGAGACGTGCAGGGACTTTCCGAAGCGGAATTCGGGCCGCTCCGCTCGACCGCGGTTGTCGGTCATCGGCAGGGCGTAGAGGCGGCGCTCGCCCCAGGGGGTGTTGGTGACCTCGCCGACGACCGCGGTTAGCTCCGAGCCGTCCGGCTCGTAGCAGTAGTAGAGACTGATCGGATTGAACCCGTAGCCGAAGTAGCGCGGATGGGTGAGGAGGCGGATCGGCCCGCCGGGGCGCCGACCGGTTTGCCGGTGCACCTCCTGGCGGACCGCCTCTTCGAGCGGCAGTGCCGCATCGCCAAAATAGTCGGCGCGCCGGAACCAGGCGAGATTCGGGCCGCGGGTAGACCAGAGCCAGCGCCTGGCAAAGACCTGGTCGAGCTCGGACAGATCGAGCCAGAGCATGAACAGCGGGTAGCGGAACGCGTGCCGGCGCGGCGCGTGGCGCCGGTGACGGACACAGCCCTCGTAGAGGCAGCTCTGCATCAGGCCCGCCTCTCGCGCCCGTAGGGCAGGCCAACGCCGAAGTCCTGCCGGAAGTGCTCCAGTGCGTCCAGGGCGCTGACCAGGCCGTCCTCATGGAAGCCGTAGCGCCACCAGGCACCGCAGTAGTAGGTGCGTCGGGTCCCGTCGATCTCGCGGTGGCGCGCCTGGGCAGCGGTGCCCTCGGGCGTGAACAGGGGGTGGTGGTAGGTCATCCGGGCGATCACCCTGGCGGGGTCGATGCGCTCGCTGGCGTTGAGGGTCACGCAGAAGGTCTCGGGTGCGTCCAGCCCCTGGAGGACGTTCATGTCGTAGGTCAGCGCAAGACGCCGGCCGGGCCCCTCGGGCATCAGGTAATTCCAGGCGGCCCAGGCCTGGCGGCGTCGCGGCAGCAGGCGGGTGTCGGTGTGCAGCACCGCCTCGTTGGGCTGGTAAGGGATGGCCGACAGAACCTCGCGCTCGGCGGATAACGGGTCGGCCAGCAAGGCCAGGGCCTGGTCGCTGTGGCAGGCGAGGAAGACCGCATCGAATCGCTCCGCACCGGCCGAGCGTGTGTAGACGCTGTTGTATCCCTCGTGGCGGGTGATGCGCTCCACCGGACTATGCAGCCTGATCTGGTCCCGGAAGGGCACGACCAGCGACTCGACATAGGCCTTGGAGCCGCCTTGCACCACCCGCCACTCGGGCCGGTCGGTCACCGACAAGAGGCCGTGGTTGTGAAGGAAACGCACGAAGAACCGGGCGGGGAAACCGAGCATCCCCAGCGGATCCGTCGACCAGATGGCGGCCCCCATGGGCAGGATGTAGTAGTCGCGGAACAGGCGCCCGTACCGATTCGCGTCGAGGTAGTCGCCGAGCGAAATCTCTTGGCCGTCGCCGTGCAACAGGCGCGGTGCCTCGCGGTTAAAACGCAGGATGTCCCGCAGCATGCCCCAGAAGCCGGGGCGCAGCAGGTTCTCGCGCTGGGCGAACAGGGCATTGAGGCTGGTCCCGTTGTACTCCAGGCCGCTCGCGCCGCAGGAGACGCTGAAGCTCATGTCGCTCTTCTGGCTGGCGACGCCCAGCTCGGCCAGAAGGGCGGTGAAGTGCGGGTAGGTGCGCCGGTTGAAGACGATGAATCCGGTGTCGATCCGGTACTCGGCCCCGCCGAGCTCCACGTCGTGGGTGTGCACGTGGCCGCCCACGTGGCCGCTTGCCTCGAAGAGGGTGATCTGGTGCTGCTGGTGCAGGTGGTGCGCCGCGGTGAGGCCCGCGATGCCGCTGCCGACGATGGCGATCCTCATGGCCCGGCCTCCCAGCGCTGGGGGACATACCGCAGCTCCGCCAGGTCGTAGCCGAGCACCCCGACGTGGTCCTCCACGGCCTTGCGCTCGGAATCGGTGAGCTGGGGCTTGCGGGCCATCACCCAGACGTAGTCGCGTTTCTGACGGGCGATGACCGTGATCCCGTAGTCCGGGGTGAGGTAGGTGATGCGGTAATCCGCCTTGATCGGCCAGATGAACTGCATGCCCCAGGTCGCATTGGTGCTGCGGTCGGTGATGTAGCCGGTGGGCGTCATGCGCTGCACCTTGCCGTCGAAGCCGCCCTCCCGGAAGGTGAAGGTCGTGGCCACGGTCCCGTCCGGGTTGAGCGCATAGGACTCCACCGCGTTATAGGCATTGCGCTCCGGGAAGGTCGGGATGTGGGCGATGACGTACCAGTCCCCCATGAAGCGGGGCAGGTCGACCTGGTCCACCGTCTGCATCAGGGGCAGGGCGGTCGTCTGGCAGCCGGCGAGGAGCCCGGCCCAGGCGAAGAAAGTCAGCCGTCGCATGACGTGGCCTCCCCGTTGAGCTTGGCTGCCGCCCGGCGCGGGGGCCAGGGGAAGAAGGGGCTGGTGCGGTCGGCGTAGTCGGCGTAGCCGGGCCTGCGCAGGCCGATATCCTGCTCCAAGAGGCTGACACCTGAGATCCTGAGCAGGAGCACCGTCATGAGCAAGGGCGAGACAATGGTCCAGGCGCCGCCGACGCTGGCGGCCACCAGCCAGGCCCCCCACCAGACGCAGAATTCGCCAAAGTAGTTCGGATGGCGGCTATAGCGCCACAGGCCGAGATCCATCACCCGCTGTTGATTCTGGGGATCGGACTTGAAGCGGGCGAGCTGCCAGTCGGCGATGCCCTCGAAGACGGTGCCAAAGACCCAGAGCCCGATGCCAAACAGCCCGATCGGGCCAAGTGGGGTGGTTCCGGCCAAGGCGGCCATCAGAGGGAGGGAGACGACCCATGCCAGGACCGCCTGGAGCCCAAAGACCAGGTACAGGCTTTTGAACGGGAAATTGGGCTCGTTGCGGGCACGGATGGCCTGATAGCGCCGGTCCTCGCCGTGGCCCCAGTTCCGAGCTGTGATGTGCCATGTAAGCCGAGCCGCCCAGAGGGTCGCGAGCATCAGCACAAGGACAGCCGCCGGTCCAACCTGGGGTGCGGTCAAGGCGTAAGTCCAGCCGCTCAGCGCGATCATGGGTCCCCAGAGACTGTCGACGATGCTGACGTCCTTGCGCCGCACACTGAGCAGCCAGGTCGCCACAGCCGCAAGCAGGAGCACGGCCAAGGCCGTTGCCGCCGAGTCCCATGCGATATGACTGGTCATGGTCTGAGCCTCTCTTTCAGCGTTTTCGCCAAGCCCGCCAGCAGGGGCGTCAGCACGGCCCACTCCAGCGCCAGTGCCCCGAGGGCTGCCGGGGCGTTCAGGAAGGTCATGGCCCCCAGCTGTGCACCGCCCCAGTACGCGAGCGGTCCCCCGATCATCCCCAGGGTGGCCGCAAGCAGCGGGCGCTCCTGCAGTGGCCGCAGGGAGACGTTCAGGGTCAGCGCGAAATTGACCCAGAGGGCAAACATCCAGGGTGGCGCGAGCTGCCCCGCGAGGGCACCACCGGTAAATTCAACCCAGCCGGTCGCGAGCAAGAGGCTGTCGAGCACCAGGCCGACTGCCCCCGCAACCCCGATCAGCGCCGCCTCCGCCAGCGGTGCTCGGGCGATGGCCAGCTGCCAGGCCAGAGACAGGGTGACCACCCCGATGCCGATCCCCGGCTGACCCTGGGCTGCCGTCAACACGACGGCCCACCAGCCGACCTGAAACAGGACCAGGTTGAGTGCCCAACTAGGCTCGGGTGCACGGGAAAGCCGAGGCAGGGTACCGCCGAGCATCACAGGGCCCTCTCGGACCGCTCGAAGAGGTAGTGGCTGACCCACCAGCGCTCGCCCGAGTCGTAACCGAAGGTCTCCGCGCACGCAATGAAGAACAGCCGCCAGCGCTGCCACCAGAGGGCCGCCTGATCGGAGCCGTAGCACTCGGCAAGGATCGGCAGGATGGCGTCCCTGTGGCTGTCCATGTTGGTCAGCCAGGCGTTGGCGGTCTTCTGGTAGTGCAGCCCGGACCAGCGCCACTGGCGCATGAGGCTGAGCCGATCCTGGAAACGCAACGCCAGGTCGTCACTGGGCATCATTCCGCCGGTGAAGAAGTGGCGGCTCATCCAGTCGTCTTCGCCCTTATCCTCGAACAGGTAAGGGGTGTTGCGGTGACAGAACACATGCATAAAAAAGCGACCGCCCGGCCTCAACCACCGATGGATCCGCTGAAAAAGGACACGCCAGTTGCGCATGTGCTCGAACATCTCCAGGGAGACGACGCGATCGAACCGCTCGGTGCTGTCGAAGCCATTCATGTCCCCGGTCACAGCCGACAGGTTCGTCAAGCCCCTCGCAGCGGCCTGCGCCTCGATGTACTGACGTTGCGAGCCGGAATTCGAGACTGCGAGGATCCGGGCGTGCTGGAGATGTTCCGCCATCCAGAGGGACAGGCTCCCCCAGCCGCAGCCCAAGTCCAGAATCGTCTGGCCATCCGCCAATTCGGCGCGCACACAAGTGAGCCTGAGAGCAGCCTCTTCGGCGCCATACAGATCGGTCACGCCATTTGGCCAGTAGCAGCAGCTATACTTGCGCCTGGGGCCCAGGACTTGCTCGAAGAACTCGGACGGCAGCTCGTAGTGCTGATCGTTGGCACGCTCGGGCATGAGGGCCACCGGCGCCCCATCCATGGCGCGTACGAAGACATTGCGGTCCTCCACCGCGGACTCGCAGCCCGAAGCCGCGATCTCGTCCAGCCGCCGCCGGCACAGGCGCCTGATGCCCTGACGGATCACCACGTCGGGCACCAGCCCCTGCTCGACCCAATCGATCGCGAGTCGTGCACCGGCACTCACCCGTTCGCCCCCTTGATTCCGCCGCTGCAGCGCTGCGACACCCCGTCACAACAGGGCGAAGCAGCCAGGGTGGACGGCTGGAGGGCCGGCATCTCTGGCTGCTCAGTGATGGCGAAGCAGTTGGCGATTCTCACGGCAGATTGGACCCGGGACCGGGACCCGTGTGTCCGTTGGGCCCCGTCAGCTTGCGGACTCTGGGAGCCGCGCTGGTGCAGGTCTCGACCGCTTGTTGCTTGGACGGCGCGCATCAGTATGTCCTGGACAAAATGCCTTTCGCCAGTAAGATAAGGCGCGTTGGCCGCTTCGTCAATGGTTTTGTCCAGGACAACGAGAAAATGTCGACCTACGACAACGAGGGGGGCGTCGCCCTGCCCATCGGTGCCGTCGAGCGGGAGACCGGTCTCTCGAAGGACGTCCTGCGCAAGTGGGAGACCAGATACGGGTTCCCCCTGCCGGAACGGGATGGTTCCGGCGAGCGCATCTATCCTGCCGACCAAGTGGCCAGACTGCGCCTCATCAAGCGGCTGTTGGACTCTGGCCTGCGCCCCTCGCGCGTCGTCACGCAAAGGCCCGAAGTCCTCGCCGAGCTTGCCGAGCGCCGGGGATCCAGGTCCGATGTGGGCGAGCAGAACGCGCTCGGTGGGGGCTTTCTCGATGCCCTGAGGGCGCATGACGCGCCCTTGCTGCGTCAGGGCCTCAACCGACTGCTTCGCGACGAGGGATTACGCGTATTTGTCCAGGACAAATTATCTGCGTTGATTCGGCTTGTCGGCGAGGCCTGGGCCCGCGGCGAGCTGGACATCCACGAAGAGCACCTCTTTTCAGAGATCATCCAGAGCATGCTTCGCGGGGTTGTCGACGAGCTCAACGACCCGCTCGGGCGGCCTCGCATCCTGATGACCACCCTGCCGGGCGAGTCCCACGGGCTTGGGTTGCTGATGGTTGCGGCCCTGGCGTCGCTGGAGACGGCGTACTGCCTGTCCCTGGGTACCCAGACGCCGCTTCAGGATATCCGCGGCGCTGTCGAGGTGCTGGCAATCGACGTCGTGGCCTTGTCGTTCAGCGCCAGTTTTCCTGCCCGCGCCGTCTCTTCCGCCCTGGCTCAGGTTAGGGAAATGCTGCCGGACAACGTGGAGGTCTGGGTCGGAGGCGAGGGCGCTGTGCGCTCTGCCCGTCCCGGTGACGGCATCGTGGTCGTGGACTCACTGTCGAAAGTCCCAGTGAGAATAGCAGCTTGGCGAAGTGACCACCCCGCGCTGTAGCGCGAGGCGTGGCAACCGATGAAGCAGAGGAGTCGGTGGGTAGGTCGCTGGCCTAAGACCAGATCGGCACAACGCGCGGACAGGCGCACCGGCTCGAGGGCGTCGCCGGGCGAGACCCGCCATTCGGTCTTCACGCCGGGGTTGCGCGCCATCGCCGCGCGGAACGCGGCCTCTGCCGACTCGGCGGACTCCTTGCGCAGCCGGGGCTCGGTCTCCTCGATGATCGGCCCGGCCGCGGCGCGCACGAGCCGCGGGAGGCTCACGAGTACCGTGGTCTCGTCCTACGCGGACGGGGTCGCAGCGCTTCGGGAGATCACCGAGCGGGGCAGTGCGCGCGGGTACGGCTGGGCGGGGTGAGCGGCTCCTCTCCTGGCGAGTGCCGGGCAGAGAGGGGAGGGTGGTGCGCTACGTCGGGTGCGGGAGCTTCGGCACAGCTGCTACGGGAAGTCGGAGCCGCGGAAGCCGAGGTAGAAGACACGATATTCTACCGTCACGATGTCCGGCCCGATGACGGCGGAGCAGTCGGCGCTGAGGTTCACGAACTGCTCTCCGACGGGGACGGGGTAGACGCTGCTCGGGTCGGCTCCGCGACCGAGGACATCCCGGGCCATCCATCGTAGGCACGTCGTCGAGGATGGTCTGATTGCGGGTCGCGGCTCCCATACGTCATGTCCACCCAGACGAGGTGCCGGGGTCTTTTACGTCTGCGCTCGGTGGGTGCGGCGTGCTGGAGATACGGTATACCGTCTTTCTGTGTTTACGGCATTGCGGTGGGCAAGGGTCAGCAGACGACCCAAACTCAAGAATACCGATTTCTGCTAATCGCCCGCAGCGTGGTTACCGAGACTGCCCCTTCTTCTCACAGGGCAATCGAATTTCGCTGTCATTGAAGTCCGAGACTGAGTTCCGTCGGTGGCACGAAGCCAGCGATGAAACGACGGGTACCTATCTCGTTCCATCTAAAGTGACAGGCTCAGCCTGGAATTGCTTCCAAGCGAACAAACGGCGCCATCAGAAGACGCCGGTTCGGCGTACTTTGGCCTAGGCCGCAGCGCGAAGTACCGCAGAACGGTCCGGATCCTGTTTTCCGAGGATGAATTTCGCCAGAATATGGGCCTGGCTGCTATCGAGGAGAAATTCAGGGAGGCTTTGGCGCAACGCCATGGTGACCACCCGTTCGGACGGCGCCAGTCCGGGGCGGATCGTGCGCAGCCAGGAGCCGAATGAACGCCAAACCAGCTGCTGATGGCAGGCCGCCAGATATTGCGCCAGCCCTTGGGCGATGCATCCGGCCTGGACAAAGACGTGATAGGCATGCAGTTTCCGCCTCACGGCCTCGCGGTAAGTTGCCGATTCCTTGTGCAGGTACTGATTGCCATTGCGCCGTTTCAACGGCTTCATCAACTTCATCCAGAAATGGTAGTCAAACGCACCAAAGACATGCACGGCCTGCTTGAAGGCGAGTTCGATCTTGAAGCGCAGCCCAGACAGACGGATGATGTCGATGGCGTCCAGCGCGAAGGCCGTTGACATGAGGATGAAACGCCCGCGGTGCGGGTGGATCACAATGACGAAACGCACCAGCCGTCCGACCGGTCGCCACAGCAGGTCATGCACGGCATAGCGCAGCGTGACATCCTGTTCGCCATACACGGGACTCGGTGCTTCCTCGGTCACCAGATCCTCCCTGAACAGAGACCGGAGCTTGACCTTTCGGCCGTAAATCCGGGGGCGCCCGCGCGGACGGCGTTGGTTGCCGTCGTGAACGTAGGGCGTCCAGGCCACGGCGTTCGACTTGACGCGGACCACCAGATGATTGTCTTGTGCCAATAGGCCCTTCACGATCTTTCGGCACATGTAATACCGATCGGCGACAAAGTAGTACGGCTCCTCGATGCTGACGAGCCTGAGCAGAGCGATCATCTTGTCCATCAGCGTGCGCTTGTCCCGGTTCGTCTCCACCACGCCCTCGTGTATCCTGGCGGTCAGCGGGACCGCCAAGATGCTCTTCGCCGCCTGGACAAGGACAGAGACCGCCTGCAACGAGTGGCCCATGATGTACTCGGCCT
>JARRNE010000030.1:0-20534 GCA_037385305.1 Chromatiaceae bacterium
CATCCAGCCGGGCTCACCGGTCGATACGGGATCGATCGTCAGCACGTCGCCGTCATAGGTGTAGGAGAAGAGCGAGCTCTGGTCCTGAAGGATTCGGTAGCCGACGTGGAGCATGTTCGGCCGCCAATGATTCGTCTTGTAGTACTCCTGCGCGAACCGGAAGTACTCGAGCAATGCCTCACTGTAGCGATCCTCGGCGATTGCCCAAATGCTGAAGGTGTACTTGGAAGCGCCCGACACCGCCGGATACCGGATCATCTGATCGGTCGGAATCGTGTTCTCGCCTACCAGCAGCTTCGTCAGCATCAGCTGCACAATCCAGTTCACCGCGTTCACGATGTGGTAACGGATGAGCTGCGGTGCATACTTCTCGAGAATGTGGTTGAGCCAGGGGACAACCGTCTTCCAGCTGCGGTTGCGCAGGCGCCAGATGAAGTGCGACGCCCTTAGGCGCTTCTTGACCTCTGCTTCTTCACCCACATAGCTCCTGAACTCGACGACGATTCGGTTCAGGAAGGGGAAGACGTACATCATCATCGACTGACCGCGTCCGATCAGCTCGGGCAGGCGGCGGGCGAAGGCGTCGACCGAGAACACCTCGTGTTTGACCTTCATCGCCTGCAGCGGCTTCACCTTGAAGGTCACCTCGTAAACGATGCCGAGCATCCCGTAGCTCGACCGCGCTGCCTGGAGCACCTCGGTGTCGTTCTCGGTGATCTCGACGATGTCGCCGCTCGCCTTTACCAGCTTCAACCCGATGCAGTACGAGTTGACTTGCCCATACTCCCCGGGCATCGAGGCGTCCTTCGTGGCAGTGCACGCGGCGGCGCCCATGCTCAGGTTGCCGAGCTCGATGTTGACGAAGAACTGGAGGTTATGCTTCTCGAGCTCTTTCGCCACGTCGATATATTTTGCACCCGCCTCCGCCGTGACGCGCTCGCCCCCGATGCGCAGGATTCGGTCCATCGCGCGGATGTCCACGATCGTCCCGCCGTCGGCCTCGCCGCAGGCGGTGGTGGTGTGCTTCGATCCGTGCGCTCGAACGGGCGCCGGGTATTTGTCTCGGTCACGGACGACGGCAACAATGTCGTCCACCGAGTGTGCCGCAACGACTGCCTGCGGATAGGTGACGAGCTCCTTCGTCCAGTTCCACACCGGCGTCGCTGCGGCGTCCGGCGGGTTCCCCTGTGCACCCGTCTTCGCGGTCTTTGTGCTTGTTGTCTGCATGGTTTGCTCCTTGGTGACCAGTCCGATGAGCAATTGCTCGGCAGGGCGGCGCCCGCCCCATCGCAGTCGGGTTCTCGGGCACTTCTGCTAGCAAGGCGTTAATGTCAACCCCGACCTGAAGCATAGGAGATCCAACGGCCTTGCGCCGAGTTCCGACTTACGCGTTCCGCTCTATAGCGAACGATCCCCGACCGTACGGATTTGCCCCGCCGTTGACATCCAACCGCCCGTTTGTCCGCCCACGCCCTGAACGGCGGGCGACAGCCCCACGAGGCGGCTCGCATGTCGATCCCGGTCAGGGGCCAGCTAGAACAGACCTAGCGAGCCCTGGTAGCGCCGCTTCGCGGCGGCGTCTGGTGGCTGCGCGGGTCGCGGCGCGCGCCTTTGGCCCGGTCGTCCGTTCTCGTTCCAGGTCTCGATCTGCTGCTTCGTGTACTGATACCCAGCCTCCACGATCTGCTCGAGCGCTTGAAACTCCATCAAGGAATACCGGTCCACCGGAGGGCGCAGATGATAGTCGGCCTGGCTCTTGAGCTCTTCAAGTCGGCTGTCGCCCCCCACAAATGTGGCACCCATAAGGATGTCGAAGATGGTGATGGTCTTGATGGGCTCCCTGTAGGGGATGAGCTTGCTGAAGATTACTTTCCATGGCGAGGGAAGCTCGTCCTCCTCGATCTTCGGCTGCAATTCGGAGCCCACGTTGACTGCAATAACGTCCCCGCCACACATCCGCCGGATGACGTCCGTGGGCAGGTTGTTGAGCAATGCCCCGTCAATGAGGACGTTGCCGTTCTGGATGACGGGCACCGTAATCCCGGGGAGGGAGGCGCTGGCAGTAACGGCCCTTCGGAGCAAGCCGCTGGTGTGCACCATGACCTCGGCGCTCGTCAGGCTGCTCGAGACACAGAAGTAGTTGGTCCAGAGGTCCTCGATTTGGCGTTCGCCGTAGAGCATCCGCGCGGCCTTGTCGAACTTCTTGCCACGGATCAAGGAGATGATCGGAAGCGTGAAATCGTTTTGCGGCTTGATCTCCAACCATGCCTTTCTGTTCCAGCGCAACATCTCCTGGTAGTGCCAACCTAAGGCATATTGGGCGCCAATAATGGCCCCCATGCTCGTCCCCCCAACCATGTCGATGGGGACACCCGCTTCCTCCAGAGCCCGGATCGCTCCAATATGGGCAAACCCGCGGGCGCCGCCGCCACCGAGCACCAGCGCCACTGCGCTCCCGGTCACCAGGCGCGCGAGGCGCTGAAAATCGGCTGTTCGGTCGAGTCGGATGTGGCAGTGTCGCGCGGTTCGGGTCAGATCCAGCCAGCGACGTGTTCCCGCGGGTTGTTCACTCTCTGCATCATGGAGCAGCACCAACCACTGCTCCGGGACTGCGCCATGCTCGTTCTCCTTGGCCAGCATTGCGGCGATCTCACCCAGCTCCTCGGCTCCCCCCGCGTCGGCGACCACTAATACCAGGTCTGCGAACTGGAGGCAGCGGTCCGACCAGAACGAAGGCACGCCGTCCGCCTCCAGCAAGAGAAACGCGTGGTTGCGTTCCTGCTCGTCCAGCCACGCACCGAGGCGCATGGCGTAGGGGTCGGCTCGCAGGAGGCTGTCCCAAGCTCGTTCCATCCCGGCTAGGCGGTTCAGGGCGACAGAGTTGAGGTGC
Organism: Chromatiaceae bacterium; assembly: GCA_037385305.1. Classification (GTDB taxonomy): domain Bacteria; phylum Pseudomonadota; class Gammaproteobacteria; order Chromatiales; family Chromatiaceae; genus JARRNE01. Next base: position 2,891 of record JARRNE010000030.1, read on the forward strand.
AAGGTTGTCCCGTGGTCCGAAAGGGCCTGGGCAAACCGCTGGGCGAAGCTGGTCAGACGCAGGTCGGATTGAGCGGGGACGACGGCGATGTTCAGGGAGAAGACCTCCTTTCTCGCCGCCTGAGCGCTCTGCAGGCGGTTGATCAGGCGTCTTGCCACCGCCATCGTCACCTCCGGGTAGGTCCGGACCAGACGGTCGAACTCTGTTCGGTCGATCTTGGCTACCGTGCTGTGTCGAATGGCACTGACGCTTGCGGATCTCGGCTCATGGGTGAAGAAGCCCATCTCGCCGACGATCTCGCCCTGGCCCATCTCGTTCAGGCCCCTGATTTTTCCTGACGGACTGTGCACGAATGCGCGCAAACGACCATTAATCACGATGTAGACGCAGTCGCTGGGGTCCCCCTCTCGAAACAGGTACTCACCCTTGCCCAGGCTCAACCATTCAATTTCCTGCTCCATGGCCTCGCGTGCCGTTTCATCGAGAAGCTTGAACAGGGCGGGGAGGAGGTCATGCAGCTGACTGCGACGCAGCCTCGTTCGGCTGATGGCGGTGAGCGCTTGTATGGACGCCGGCGCCCGATGCTCCAGCTCGTCGAAGACGGCAACGGGCAGCTTCAGGAGAGTCGTGTTGCCGTCTGCCCGAGCACAGGCGGTGCGTTGCACACGGCATAGCAGGCCGATCTCGCCGATGATTGCGCCAGGTCCCTCGACCGATAACTGGGTTTGGTCGTGCTGGCCAAAGTGGACCAGGATCTCTAGCCGCCCCTCGCGTAGAAGGTAGACCGCGTCCGAGGGGTCACCTTCGCGGAAGAGTACCTGGGCATCGTCGAGCTTGATCCACTGCGCTTTCTGCGAGATGGCCGTCAACAGGTCCGCATCCAGGTTCGCAAAGGGACTGAAGGACGCCAGGAACTGTCTTCGTGAGACATCCTCCGCGGCGAGGCCGTGGCCTTTCATCGGATCACCACCAGTCTGCATCGAAAGCGTTTCGGAGGCGGGTTCCTAATGCAGTATGGCCAGTATAGTTGACACCTGTTGCGAGTCCGCGCGGCAAACCGGACATCCGGGCCGGTACTCTTGGGCCGTAAGAGCCGCGGGTGGAGACGCCCACTGTCTTGGCCGTCGCTTCACACCGTTTGTAGTTGATTTTTTCGTTTTGCTGGGTTCAGGTTGCGCCCACCGCGCGACGCCGCGGATTCGTCCCTGAAGGCTTGACGACCGCCCCCCGGCGGGCGCAGCCCGACCCCTCCGGCCGAGGCGATTAGCGCTATCCCTCAGCTGTGCGCGAGGGGGGTCGGGTACGGGCCGTCGAGACACGCCGTAAATACGTTCCATGCTGGCTCCACGGCGCGCTGCGTGGCGCTGAGGGTTCTGGCGACCCGTGCCGGACCCCCGTCTTGGTTTTCAGCTGAGCCACGACGCTAATCGCCCCGGCCGAAAAGGGAAAAAATCGTGTGGGTTGGGTGTACCAGGTAGCTGGTGCCGAATCGGTGGCACGACCTGACTCTGTCGCGACCTGATCAGCCGACGCGCGCTATGCTGATAGTGTGGCTCGCGGGCCAGCATCGCGTTTGCGCTGGGGCGGCAAGCGGCGAAAAGAGTGATCTGCATGGTGGCCCGACTAGTCGGTGCTTCCCGAGCCCGCTGCTCCATTGCCATGTCCGACAACCGCCGTGCGAGGGAGGGAGGGCGCTATGGGTATTTTGCGCCTATGCATCACTTCTCTTTGTCTGGGCATTTTCTTCGGTTGTAGCCAGCAGGCACCGCCGCAACCTGCCGTTCGCCCCGTACAAACGCTAATCGTTCATCGCGGCGCCGCCAGCGAGCGAGTCTCACTGAGCGGGCAAGTCCAGGCGCAGAACCAAATCAACTTCGCGTTTCGGATCGGTGGCCGACTGATCGAGCGGAAGGTGTCGATTGACAGCAAGGTCGTGCCGGGGCAGCTGCTGGCACGGCTGGAATCGCAGGATGCCGATAACCGCCTGCGGACGGCCGAAGCGGAGCTCGCGGCGGCGCAGGCGGCGCTTGTGCAAGCGGGAAACAACGAGGCGCGCTTCCGTGCGCTAGTGGACAAAGGAATGATCTCGCGCGTGCAGTTCGACGATGCGCAGCAACAGCTCGATGCTGCCCGGTCGCGCGTGAGCGCCGCGGAGGCCAGCGTCCAAACCGCACGCGATAACGTGAGCTATACCGAGCTCCGTTCCGATGTCGCTGGGACGGTGACTGCAAAAGGGGCTGAACCGGGCGAGGTGGTTCGTGCCGGTCAAATGATCGTGCGAGTGGCACAGGAAGGCGGAAAAGACGCCGTGTTCAACGTGCCCGCACCCTTGATCCGTGAGGCACCAAAAGATCCCACGATCATCGTGGCGCTGTCCGACGATCCCGGCATCCGTACAACCGGTCACGTGCGCGAGGTTTCCCCGCAAGCAGATCCGACCACGGGGACCTATATCGTTCGCGTCGATCTCGATGAGCCTCCGCCGGAAATGCGCCTGGGCGCAACCGTCGTCGGCAGCATGAAGCTAACCGGCGACCCCGCCATCCGCGTCCCCGGGACGGCGCTGACGGAAAGCGAGGACGCACCAGCCGTCTGGGTAGTGGACGGCGCCAAGAAGTCGGTCTCCCTGGTTCAGGTCAGAGTGCTGCGCTATGACGCGGCGAGCGCGGTCATTGCAAGCGGCCTAAACGACGGCGACATCGTGGTCACTGCCGGCGTCCACGCGCTGCGGCCCGGTCAGAAGGTACGGCTGCCTGAGCAGGCGCCATGACCGGGGTGAATCTCTCGTCCTGGTCGCTTCAGCATCGGACGTTGATGTGGTTCTTCGTGTTGGTAATCGGCATTGCCGGGTTTCTTTCCTATCAGCGGCTTGGACGCAATGAAGATCCGCCTTTCACGATCAAGGTCATGGTGGTGCAAGCTGGCTGGCCCGGCGCAACAATCCACGAAATGATCGAACAGGTGACGGACCGCATCGAGAAGAAGCTACAGGAGACGCCGGGACTGGATTTCGTCCGTAGCTACACGCAGGCCGGCCGTACGACCATCTTCATAACCTTGCTCGGCTCGGTCCCGAGCAGTGAGGTTCCGGATATCTGGTATCAGGTGCGCAAGAAGATCGATGATATTCGTGGCACCTTGCCTTCCGGCATCGTCGGGCCATTCTTCAACGATGAATTCGGCGACACCTACGGAATCATATATTTTTGGTGTTCAGGACGAAAAGATCTTCATCGAGTTCTCCGCGCGGCAACTGGCGGGACTCAATCTTGACCGTCTGGCCCTAATACAGGCGTTGCAGGCGCAAAACGCCGTGACGCCCGCGGGGGTGATCCAGACCGCCGACGAAAAGCTCCTGGTTCAGGTCAGCGGCCGTTTCGAAACCGAAGGGGACCTCAGACGCGTCAACTTCGTCGCGAACGGACAGATTTTTCGATTGAGCGATATCGCGACCGTGAAGCGTGGCTACGCGGATCCACCGTCACCGCTGTTTCGTGTCAACGGCACGCCCGCAATCGGGCTTGGTATCTCCCTGGGCGCCGGGGGCGACGTGCTGGCACTCGGGGACAATGTCCGGACCGCAATGCGAGCTATCACGAGCAACCTACCAATCGGTATCGAGCCAATACTGGTTGCGGAACAGCCCCGGGTTGTCGTTGAAGCGGTCAACGAATTCATGGAGGCGCTTGGAGAGGCTATCGTAATCGTGCTTGGTGTGAGCTTTCTGAGTCTCGGCGCACGCGCGGGGGCCGTTGTTGCCTTTACCATACCACTGGTATTGGCAGCCGTGTTCGTGGTCATGGACATTACGGGTATCGATTTACAGCGTGTGTCCTTGGGCGCCCTGATCATTGCCCTCGGATTGCTAGTCGACGATGCCATGATCACTGTCGAGATGATGATGACCAAGCTGGAAGAAGGATGGGACAGGATCAAGGCAGCCACCTTCGCCTACACATCCACGGCATTTCCCATGCTGACTGGTACATTGGTGACCGTTGCCGCTTTTGTTCCGGTCGGCTTTGCCAGGAGCGCCGCGGGAGAATACACGTTCTCCCTCTTTGCGGTCGTGACCATCGCGTTGCTTACCTCCTGGGTGGTTGCTGTCTTGTTCGCGCCGCTTATCGGAGTAACGCTTCTCCCAGCCAGCATAGTGCATAAGGATCATGGCGAGTTTGGCCTCATCATGCGGCGCTTCCGCTCGCTTTTGGTCCTGGCAATGCGCGCACGCTGGACGACAATCGTTCTTGCTCTTGGATTGCTGGTGCTCTCGGTCGTTGCGCTGCGCTGGGTGCCGCAACAGTTCTTCCCCTCGTCGGACCGTCCCGAGCTACTGGTCGATCTTAGGCTTTCCAAGAGCTCGTCTATCTATGCCACCGACAGGGTTGCGGCGCGATTCGAGTCGCTGCTCAAGGACGATCCGGACATCGACCGCTGGACCACGTATGTCGGTCAAGGCGCGGTACGATTCTATCTGCCATTGAATGTACAGCTGCCTGACGACTCGTTTTCCCAGACAGTCATCGTGACCAAGAGCTTGGAAGCACGCGAGCGTGTTCGACGGCGATTGGCGCGACTGTTGAGTGATGGGTTTCCCTCGGTGATCGCACGCCTCGCGGCCTTGGAGCTCGGTCCACCCGTGGGCTGGCCGGTGCAGTATCGCGTCAGCGGCCCGGATCCGAATCGAGTGCGGGAGATCGCTTATCGCGTTGCTGATGTCATTGGTACCGATCCGCGAACGCAGAAGATCAATTTCGATTGGATCGAGCCCGTGCGCACGCTGAAGATGCGCGTAGACCAGGACCAGGCGCGCTTGCTTGGCGTGAGCTCACAAGCGCTCGCGCAGGCTTTGAACTCGGTGGTGTCGGGCGTCGCGGTCACGCAGGTGCGCGACGGTATCTACCCCATCGATGTTGTCGCCCGCGCAAGCGAGGAAGACCGAGTGTCGCTATCGACGTTGCGCACCCTGGAGATTCCACTGGCAAATGGAAAGACAGTTCCGCTCGCCCAGATCGCGAAACCCGAGTACGGCGTGGATCTGCCTTTGATCTGGCGCCGCGATCGATTAGCGACCATAACGGTCCAGGCGGATACGGTGGGGGACGTTCTTCCGGCAACCATTGTTTCGAGTTTGAGTAAGGAGATTGCGGAGCTCAATGCGGCCTTGCCGCCACAATACCGAGTCGTAGTCGGCGGCAGTGTCGAAGAGAGCGCGAGCTCGACCGCGTCCCTTGTAGCGGTGCTGCCGATGGCAGGGCTTCTGATGCTCGTGATCCTGATGATACAGCTGCAAAGCTTCAGCCGGCTGTTTCTCGTCCTCAGCGTCGCGCCTTTCGGTTTGATCGGCGTGGTGTTTGCTCTCCTGCTCGCGCGTAAGCCGCTGGGTTTTGTTGCATTGCTGGGAGTGATCGCGCTCGTTGGAATGATCGTGAGAAACTCGGTCATCCTGGTGGATCAGATCGAGACCGAGATTGCAACCGGCCGCGCGCGCTGGAATGCAGTTATCGAAGCCACTACACATCGCGTTCGACCCATCTTGCTCACCGCCGCTGCCGCAATTCTCGGCATGATCCCAATCGCGCCAACCGTGTTCTGGGGGCCAATGGCCTACGCCATCATGGGCGGCCTTGCTGTCGCGACCGCACTCACACTGGTTTTCTTGCCCGCGTTGTACGTTGCATGGTTTCGTCTCCGGGAGGAGCATGGCGCCCGGGATGCAACGCAAGAGACGGAATCGCTCTCGCCGCCATCTGGGCTCCAGGTTACGGGACCGGGTCCTGCTGCCTGGCCCGTGGGGGCTGGCTTGCCTGCCGCCGCCGGCGCGACAACCAAGTCTGCGCGTGCGCCTCGAGTCAAGCGCCGAGTATGGCCGGCCGTCGGGGCGGCCATCACAGTGGCTGTCCTCTCAGTGGCCGCCTACCTCGTCTTTCGGCCCACCGGGCCGAGCTTTCTCGGGGGACCAACGGAAACGGGTGGTGCGACAGGGGGTTCATCAGCGGTCCCGACCCGGGCCGTGCGGCCCGCCGACCGGCATGTCACGTCGCCGGCGAAGCCGAACAGTGGTGAGACCGGCGGGGTGGTCGCCGAACCCCCCCAGAAGGCGGAACCGCTCTCTGCGCTCAGGGCGCGGGCCGCCCGACAATGGCAGGCGGGGAACTATGTCGCGCCGCCGGGTGACAACGCGTTTGAGACCTACCGCGCAATCCTGCGGGTCGAGCCACACGACACCGAGGCCGCAGACAAGCTGCTGGAGATCGGCAGGATACAGCTCGGACGGCAGGCCCTGGAGGACGCGGAGCGGCTCAAGAGGCGCTCCAAAGGACGGAGATGGGCCTTCGGCTGGTGCCAAACGATCGCGGACTCTCGGCGATGCGCAACAGGCTGACGAGGCAGGACGCTGAAGGGCGGCAGTAGCCAGTGGCAGGCGCTGCACCGGGAGCCATGTTTGCAGCGCTTGAGCCGCACCGCCTGGTTGTCCTTTCGCGGGCGTCCACCTAACGGCCATGGCGTCAGCGCCACCCTAGAGAACCAATATGGGACAAAGTCGGTCGCTGCCGCCATGACCGTTTCCCGCACCCCGGCCCTCTCCCAGTGGGCGAGGGTGACAAGGAGCGCGCTACGCGCGACTTTCATCGTAAGGCTCCGGCGCAGCAAGATCCGGGTGCGCCGCGCGTTGGCAGTCGGCGCCGCCCCCACATTTGAACCCGTCTTGGCCGATTAATGTGCCCCCCACAGAACATGTGCCCCCACAGAACATCGTTTGCACCGAGGCGGCTTCGAGCCGAAAGCATCCCGGCGCCACTGGGACGTTCGGTGCTCCATGTCTGACCAAGTGAGCCCGGTTTCGAGCACGGCGCCCGGCAAGCGCTAAGTGCTAACGCCCCTCTTCCGCGGTCTGCTTCCTGATTCTTTGGTGCATCGCTGAGAGCCCGCGATCGTCCGGCGCCAGCCGAAGGCCCATCTCCGTCCTTTGGAGCGCCTCTTGCCGCCTACCCTCGCGAAGCAGCCGCTCCGCGTCCTCCAGGGCCTGCCGTCCGAGCTGTATCCTGCCGATCTCCAGCAGCCGCAGCGGCGGACCCGCCGCTCCGAGCGCCCTCCGGCTCGGCAGGCGGCGCCACGACCTGTCGGCCCGTGGGCGCCCGGGGCGGCGTGTCTACGACCGGTGCACCGCCTGTCGCGCCGCCCGTGTCCGACGGACCTCCGCGCAAGCTCGGCCCGATGGGCTGAAAGATAAAGTATGCGGCGACTGAGAGGGCAGCCAACGCCATGCCCGCCCCGACGACGGGCCGCAGCCATACCGGGCGTATGCGCGTGGCCTCGCCTGTCGCGCTGGCTACCGCAGGCAACCCAGCCCGTGCAGGCCAGGCAGCTGGATTCAGCACCGTGGCCTGCAGGTCCGGCGGTGGCGCAGTATCCGTGTCCGGAGCGGGTGAGACCGCATCAAGCGCGCGCTTCAGCTCCGCGACGCTGGGATACCGCTCCTCCGGGATCTTAGCCAGGAGTCGGTTCATCACCGGCTGAAAGCGTGCCAGGGCCGATGGTAGGTGCGGAATAGGCTCAGTGATATGCTTGAATGCCAGTGCGAGTTGGGTCTCTGCCGTATAGGGGAGCTCGCCGGTCAGCAGCTCCCAGAACACGACGCCCAGACTGTAAAGATCAGCGCGATGATCAACCGCCGCACTCCTCGCCTGCTCCGGACTCATGTAGGGGATGCTGCCCAGGGTCGTGCCGGTCGTGGTGAGCTTCGTGTCAGCCGACACGGACTTGGCAATGCCAAAATCCGTTAAGACGGGCAAGTCGTCTTCGTCGAACAGAATGTTTTGCGGCTTGATGTCGCGGTGCACAATCCCACGGTCATGGGCGTAGCCAAGTGCATCGGCGATCTTGTCGATGATTGCGAGCTTTTGTGACAGGCCCAGACCGGCGGTGATCCTCCCCTTGAGCGTGCCGCCGGGCAGATAAGACATGGAAAGGTAATAATACCGTCGGTGGATGCCAACGTCGTAGATGATCACGATGTTCGGGTGGCGCAAGCGCGCAACGATGCGCCCTTCATTCAAGAACCGCTTCTGAAATTCGTCATCCGTCACCAGCGTCAGGTTCATCACCTTCAAGGCAACGTCCCGTCCGAGCGATTCCTGAACCGCCGCAAAGACGGTCGACATGCCGCCACGTCCTACGACCGATTTGATCTCGTAGCCCGGGATTTGTATCTGTCCAAACGAAGATTGGCTCATCTCGCAGGCACCCAAAACAGATTCCGAGGTAATTAGCCTCGCACTTGCGAACGTATTTCCGATGGAATCAGTATAGCCCCTTAGGGCAGCGTAAGCGACAACATGTTGTTCACAACGAGGTTGTTGGTCATGCTGCCAACCTCAGGGTTTGGAATGTATGGCGCAGCTCTTGACCCCGCCAATCACATAGGACGCTCGTATTCGTGTCTGGTAGCCCCAGGCCCCGTTTGCGCGACCGAATGCTGCCCAGGTGTCATTAAGGCATCGCTCTGTCCACGAAATCGCATCGGCATTGGACGATATACGCGGTCCCCACGTTCAGCAAAGCGACTCAGGCCAGCGTCTTGCGCGCGGCAATTTCGTCGCGGACCACGATGTAGGCACGCCAATAGTTGAACACGCCGCCAAGAAAGAAGAGCAGGCTGCCGATCAAGTACTGCGAGGCGAGAAATGCGTACAGCGTCCTGCGAAACGGCTCGGGCTCGGTGGGCCAAAGGTAAGGAACGGAGGCGACCGTAAACAGCACGGACCCGACGACGAAGCTGACCGCGGTCAGATTCATCAACTGCTGCGTCGACTTCGAGGAGGTCTGGAAGACCTGCAGCACATTGACGCAGGCACCAACCACGAAGAGCAGGCTGCCCACGATGAAGCACCAGGCTCCCGCCTCCACCCAACCGACCGGGGATGTGAAGAAAACACTGCCGACGGTGAACAGAATGGTGCCCCAGACGTAGCTGGAGGCGGCCACCTGGTCGAGCACCTCGCCTATGTCGCGCTTGGACGACTCACGCCAGTGACGACGCACCTCGAGCAAATCATGGACGGTGACAAGCAGGTAGATCAGCGAGCCCGCGAAGAAGGTCCAAGCGCCGAGGTTCGCATAGGCTTCGAACGCGGGGAAGAACAGGATGCTGCCGACGATGAAGACGAGCCCGCCGATCTTGTAGGAAATGGCATGGATGGTCTCCCAACGGAAGTGGGCGCGCAGATCGGGACTGGGGGCGGTCAGATCGTGCAACCTTGGCCGGTTACTGAAGATGTGGGGCATTTGGAGACCTCGGGAAGTCGGCAAGTTCGGGGTGTAAGACAAATGGCGCTAAGTGAGGCGCAACCGGCTGAAAGCGCCTGGGAAAGGCTGGCGCGGATAGTAGCTTGTACGGGCCGAAACGTCAGCACCCACCGGAGGAGCCAGCCCAGATGGATGCTAACCAGCTGACCAAGGCCCTACAACAGGAACGACTTCTATGGAGTCAACGGGCGCTTGCCGGGCGACACTCCGGATGGCCTGTGCCTGCACATGAGCGAGGTTTCTCCCCGCAAGCTCCTTCGCGACGGTCTCTAATCTAGCAAGAAGACATTTCGGGGTTCGTTCCGCGAGATGATATGCTCGTGACATTTCGCGGGGTGGCGGGGCGAGCCGCGCGGCCTGCACCAGCTTATCGCCTCATCTGAGTGCCGCCAGTCCGAGTCGCAGAATCTTCGCAACCCTGTCATTTGGTTGTCACGCCGCGGGGTTAGTCTGTGCTGCAGCGCACAATTCGGCCGGCGACCCTTCACGGGATGCCGATTGCCGGGTAATGCCTGTATCGCAACCAATGTCCCTGATCGCGAGGTCGCGCCATGGCCACCGAGTTCGTCGAAAACCGCATCTATGATGAGATCCAGCCCGGTCAGACCGCGGAGTTTCAGCGCACGCTCACGCGGGACGACGTCGCCCTGTTCAGCAAGGTCTCCGGGGATCTCAATCCGACCCATGTGGACGAGGCCTACGCGATCCGCAGCGGTGCCAAAGGAATCGTCGGGCACAGCCTTTGGGCGACCGGGCTGATCTCGAGCCTCCTTGCCAACGTTCTGCCAGGCCCCGGCACGGTCTATCGGGGGCAGGATGCCCGCTTTCACCGGCCGGTGCACCTGGGGGACACGGTGACCGCTCGCATCAAGGTGCGGGAGAAGCGGGAAGGGTCAGTCGTGGTGTTCGACTGCGAGGTCCTGAACCAGGATCGGGAGCTGGTCATGAACGGGGTCGCCGAGGTCGTGGCCCCGAAGGAGCGCATCCGGGTGGAGCGCCCGAGCCTCCCGGAGGTCTCGGTGCGGCACCACGACAGCTTCAAGGTCCTGATGGAGGCGGTTGATCCAGTCGAGCCGATCGCGACGGCTGTCGTTCACCCTTGCGACCTGGTCTCCCTGCAAGGGGCGATGGATGCGACCGGCGACAACCTGATTCAGCCGATTCTGGTGGGGCCGGAGACCAAGATCCGCGGGGTGGCGGAGTCCGAGCATATAGCACTCGACGGAGTGCGCATCGTGGATGCCCCACACAGCCACGCGGCGGCGGCAAAGGCGGTGGAGCTGGTTCGCGCGGGGGAGGTCGAGATCCTGATGAAGGGGAGCCTGCACACCGACGAAATGCTGGGCGCCGTGGTCAGCGGCTCGACTGGCATCCGCACCGAGCGGCGCATCAGCCACGTCTTCGTCATGGATGTCCCGACCTATCCGAAGCTCCTGCTGGTCACGGACGCGGCAGTCAACATCGCCCCCGACCTGGACGCCAAGCGGGATATCTGCCAGAACGTGATCGATCTCGCCCAAACGCTCCGTGTGGAGCGCCCCAAGGTCGCCATCCTGTCCGCGGTTGAGACGGTCCGCCCGAAGATCCAGTCCACCCTCGACGCGGCCGCATTGTGCAAGATGGCGGACCGCGGGCAGATCACCGGCGGCCAGGTGGACGGCCCCTTGGCGATGGACAATGCCATCAATCTGGAGGCGGCCAAGATCAAGAAGATCGACTCGCCGGTCGCCGGGGTGGCGGACGTCCTCGTGGCGCCCGACCTGGAGGCAGGGAATATCCTCGCCAAGCAGCTCATCTTTCTGGCGAACGCGGAAGCCGCGGGGGTGGTGCTCGGCGCCCGGGTGCCGATCATCCTCACCTCCCGTGCGGACAGCTTGCGCACCCGCCATGCCTCGGCGGCCACGGCGGTGCTGTACGCCCAGGCCGTGCGTCAGGGGCGGGCGGGGCCGCTCTGATGGGCGGGTCGATCCTGACACTGAATGCCGGCTCCTCGAGCATCAAGTTCGCCCTCTACAGTGTGCTCCGGGACGAGCCGGTACTCAGCGCCAAGGGCCGCGTCGAAGGTATCGGCACCGCCCCGCACTTCGTCGCCAAGTCGAGCGAGGGGACGCTGCTGTCGGAGAGCTACTGGGAGCCCGTCAGCGAGGGGCGCGGCCACGCGCAGGCCTTCGGGCAGATCTGGAGCTGGCTCGAAGACGCCGCCGCCGGCCGGGAGATCCTCGCGGTCGGCCACCGCGTCGTCCACGGCGGCGAGACGTACCGCCAGCCGGTGCGCATCGATGGCGATGTCATCACGGCCCTCACGCGTCTGATCCCGCTGGTCCCGCTTCACCAGCCGAACAATCTCGCGGCGATTCGAGCCGTGGCTGCCGAGCATCCGGACCTGCCCCAGGTCGCCTGCTTCGATACCGCCTTCCACCGGGGCCGGGAGGCGGTCACCGAGCGGTTCGCGCTGCCCTATGCGCTCTTCGAGCGCGGCGTGCGCCGTTACGGGTTTCACGGTCTGTCGTACGAGTACATCGTCGAGCGGCTGCGGCAGCTGGCCCCCGCCGTCGCCGAAGGGCGGGTGGTGGTGGCCCATCTGGGCAGCGGCTGCAGCATGACCGCGATCGGCGGCGGCCGAAGCGTGGACACCTCCATGAGCTTCTCGGCCCTCGACGGGGTTCCCATGGGCACCCGCTGCGGGATGCTGGATCCGGGCGTGCTCCTGTATCTCATGCGCGAGGACGGCATGGGTGTGCCCGAGCTCGAAGAGCTGCTCTACAAGCGCTCGGGCCTCCTCGGCCTCTCCGGTGTCAGCAACGATCTGCGGGCGCTGCACGCGAGCGACGATCCGAGGGCACGGGAGGCGATCGACTATTTCGTCTACCGCATCGGTCAGACCCTCGGCGCCCTGGCCGCCTCCCTGGGCGGCTTGGACGCCTTGGTGTTTACCGCGGGGGTGGGTGAGAACGATGCGGAGATCCGCCGGCGGGTCTGCACCGATGCCGCTTGGCTCGGGGTGGAGCTGGACCCGACGGCGAATCGGGAAGGGTCCCTGCGGATCTCCCCGGATGATGCATCACCTTCGGTTTGGGTGATCCCGACGGACGAGGAGAAGATGATCGCCACCCATACGCTCCGCCTTCTGTAGCTCCGCATCGATCCACGTGCCGGCCACGGATCGGGGTCGGCGGCTTCGAGCCCAAGGCGGCGATGGCGGCCCTGCCCAAGCTCCTCGCGACCTCCGAGGAGGGGGAGCGGGCGCTCGCCATGTGCTGGGAGATCGCCGGTCCGCGGGAGGAGATGAGTCAGCCGACGCTTGATATGATGAATCGGGCTAAGGCGTTTGCCGGGCGCGCGCTGCCTGGACCACCGGGGGGATCCGCAGACCCATGACCAATCCAAACCACAGCGGCATGCCGCAGTCCCTGCGGGATTGGCTCGACAGTATCAACCAGCGCAAGCGCGCTGCCGCCGCGAGCGGGTTGAAGTACACCCCGACCAATGTGAGTGAGGCGCTGGAGACCCTGACCCGGCGATTCGTGACCGAGGTGCCCGAAGTCCCGCTCATCCGCGATGAGCTGATTGCGGGACCCGACTATCAGGTTCCGGTGCGGATCTACCACCCGGAGCCCGGCGCCGTGCTCCCGGTGGTGGTGTTTGTCCACGGCGGCGGTCACGTCGCGGGCAACGTGAGCCTGTACGATCCGATCGCGCGCAAGACCGCTCTGGCCGTGAGGCGAATCCTGGTCTCTGTGGACTATCGGCTGGCGCCCGAATGCCCCTATCCCGCGGCCCTCAAGGATTCGCTCGCCGTCGTGAAAGGACTGTATCGGACGCTGGAGCTTCTGTGTATCCCTTTTCAGCCGCGCCTGGCGCTCATCGGCGACAGTGCCGGAGGCGCCCTCTGCGCAACGCTGGCCCACCGCTGCCAGTTCGAGCCGGGCGTCAGCATCGAGAGCCAGGCCCTCATCTACCCCAGCCTGGACTATACGTTGTCGCAGCCGTCAGTCAGCGGGAACGGGGAGGGCTACCTCCTGGAGCGCGACCGAATCCTGTGGCTCTTCGAGAGGTACTTGCAGGCCGCCGAGGGCCGCCGCGCGGTGTCGCCACTCTTCATGCCGATCACCGCCGGCTACCCGAGAACCCTGGTGAGCACCGCTGAGCACTGTCCGCTGCGGGACGAAGGCATTGCTTACGCACAGCGGCTCAGCGAGGCGGGGATCCTCTGCGAGCAGGAGACGGTTCGGGGGATGATCCATGCATTCCTCAACCTGGAGGACCTGGTGCCGCGCGAGTGCAGCGCGCTCTACGCGCGCCTGCGCGGGTTCTTCGGCCAGTAGGGGAGCGGTTGAGATTTGGGGCGAGTGTCCGGTGAGAATCGCCGAGCCGGCCGGGCTGCGGATGGAGGATCCGCCGGGAGCGAGACCTTTGCAAGGGCTCCCGGCGTTGTCTGTTGGCCGGTCAGGCGAGCTTGTCGAGCGGATACTCGGCCTCGCCCGGCACATCTGCTGAGCACCGTTGTGCTCACCGCCGAGGAGGCCATGAAGCAGGTCCCGCAGCGGATGAAAGAGGCCGCCTTCGGCGTGGGCTGCACCCGCAGCCAGGTCATCTGGCATCGGTCGCTGACGACGCGACTTGACCTGCGTCAAGGAGGTAAGAAATGCCATCGTGCACCCTCCCACCATGGGCGCCGCCCTGGGGGCCGTGCAGTGAAAAGGGGTGTTGCTGCTGCCCCGTAGTTCGCAAGTTCCACTCAGCCCCGCCACTCGGCCGGTCCACGACGACCCCTGGCGAACGAGCATTCGGATTCGCCGAGACACGCGGGATTTGGCCCACGGATGCGAATGAATCAGAAGACGACGACGCGACTCCGTGCCGCGCTGGGGCTGCTTGCCCTCTTCGCGGTCGGACCTCCAGCTTTGGCGAAAGACACGTATGGCCCGACCCGCCCTGGGGACAGCCTTTGGAAGATTGCCGGCGATGTCTACCGGGACGAGGACATCACCCGTCATCAGGCAATGTTGGCCCTGTTGAAGGCAAATCCGAAGAGCCTGGGGTCCTCCTGCAACGTCAATGCTCCGCTGCAGCTTGGTGCGGTGCTACGCCTGCCGCCCGCCGCCGAGGTGAGGCGGCTGCCCGCCGAAGAGGCACGGCGTGAGGTCGAGCAGCAAACGCGGGATTGGAAGGAGCACCTGCGTACAGGCCAGCCTTTGGTCTGTGCGCCGACCAAGCCGATCGGCGCGGTATCGGAGTCCTTGAAGCCGGCACCGCCCGCTCGGCTCCGAGCGGCAACGGCCGAGGAGACATCCCCGCCGCCTCCCTCCGCCAGGGCCGCGTCGCGGTCCGCGAGCGAGATGCACTCCGCGGCGGCCGCCAAGGCTGCCGTTCGGCCACCCGCGCCTGAGCCGGCCCCCAAACCCAAGGTGCCTCAAATGGCTGCTCCGGCCAACGAGCCCCCGCAGCCCTCCGCGCGCCCGCTACCGCCCACGGTTCGGCAAGCCCCGGGACGGCGAGCCGCATCGGTTCTGGGCAGACGGGAATTCCTGGTTTGGCTCGGCCTGTCCATGATGCTGGCCCTGCTGGCCGTCGTCCTCGCGCGGAGGTATGTCCTGACGTCGACGGAGGCGGACCCGGGGTTTGGCCGTCAGGTGACCGGCCCCGCTGCCCATGCTGGACGGGCTGAGGCTGCAACCCCTCCCATTGCAGGAACAGCTTTCGTTGGCCCCCGGGCAAGACGATGGGCGATGGGCGTCCGGTCTTATTTCCGCAAGATGAGGGGGACCACCCGCGGATCACCTCCGCGCGTCAGCTCGAGCGAGATGGTCTGGTCCTGGATAGGGGCGTTCTTCGGCATCGGCGCCGTCGCCCTCCTCAATCAGCTCTTCTTCGTGGGTACGGATCTCACCCTTGTCATCGGGTCCTTCGGGGCCTCGGCGGTGCTGGTGTATGGGGCCATCCGTAGTCCCCTCGCCCAGCCGCGCAATCTGGTCGGCGGCCATGTCCTCTCGGCCGTCGTGGGGGTGGTCACCTGGAAGCTGCTGCAGCACGATCCCTCGCTCGCCGAGGCCGTGGCGGTGGCGACCGCCATCGCCCTGATGCACGCCACCAAGACCCTGCATCCGCCGGGCGGGGCCACCGCCCTGATTGCCGTCATCGGCTCAAAGAAGATCCACGACCTGGGTTTCTTCTACTGCCTGATGCCGGCCACTGTGGGCCCGCTCATCCTGTTGGCAGTGGCAGTCCTGGTGAACAACATCCCCAATTCCCGCCGCTACCCCGAGACCTGGTTTTAGACGGTCGATGGAGTCCTCGGACGGCGGATGCCGCGCAAGGGCTACAGGAGGTCCTCGAGGTGGAATGCCGCGAGGAAGTCCTTGCGAAGCAGCAGTCCCCGCAGCCGGCCGGCCTCGTCGACGACCGGCATGCTGCGCCCCTCGTGTGAATGGAAGGCGGCGATGACGGCGGCGAAGCCGGCTGGCTCCGGAACGGTGACAGCGGGTGCCGTCATGGCAGCCCGCACTGGAGTCTCGTGGCAGCGGTGGGTAAATCCGTCCGGGTCTTCGATCAGCCTCAGCAGGAGCTCGAGGACAGTGTCCGCCCGCAGCCGGCGCAGAAAATCCGTCTCCGTCAGCATGCCGATCACGGCACCGTCGGCGTCCACCACCGGAAGGCCCTTCAGACCCTGCCGGGCGAGGGAGCGGGCTGCCTCGTCCAGGGGAAGCTCCGGGCCGAGGGGCTCGATGCCCAGACGCATCAGGCGCCCGGCCCGCACCGCGCCGAACAGCCGCCCGATCGCGTGGGTATGGGCGAGCCGATAGATGGCTCGAAAGTCCGACGTGCTGATGTCGATGTAGCCGGGAATGTGCCGCATCGCGTCGAGGATGTCCTCGTCGGAAAGCTCCAGCTCGGGCAGCTCCTCGGGACCGGAGCGCACTGCCGCGGGATCAAGGGTCTTGTTGGGTTGCATGGCTTGCAGCGGCCTTTGGGCTAGGGTGGCGTTGAGAATTCAGCAGCGACCGATCTGAGCTGCCGACGGCCGTACTAGTGGAACACTCATCAATCCTCCTTTCCCATGGCGTTAGTGATGCAGTGCATTGATATCCTCGCATGCATTCTGCCAGTTTTGGATGGGTCAATCCTCATCCTCGGCAGCTGTCGGTGCATCTGGTGGACAAAGGACGGGGCCCAGCTCCGCTGCACTGGCCAGGTCGGCCAGCTCCGCCAGTGCCCTGCGGTCCAGGACCGTAAAATGGCTGCCGTGCACCTCGATGACGCCTTGGTCAGCCAGCTGCTTGACCGCCCGCGAGAAGGTCTCCGGCTTGATCGACAGTCGGGATGCGAGCACCCCCTTGCGCACATCGAGCTCCAGGGCGCGCCTGTGGGACGGGAGCTTGATGAGGAGATAGCGGGCCAGGCGGCTGGTGGCGGTGTCAATCACCTTCTCGCCGCCGTCGGAGGATAGGCGAAACAGCTTGATCTGGCCCGAGCGAAGCAGATAGAAGCGCTCGGCCGCGTCCCCCTGGCTGAAGAGCCACTGGCCCTCTTCCAGCCGCATCCGCAGCGCATGCCGAGTCACCCGCTGGAGCTGCTCCGCGGAGAGTCGGGACAGGAGCGCCGCGCTACGCAGCTCGTCGATCATGGCTCATCCATGCTCGCCCTTGGTACGCATGCCGAGGACGGTCAGGGCTTCGTGCAGGGTCTGCAACCGCTGCGATAGATGGTCCAACGCAACGTTGGCCGCTCTCCGGAGCTGGCCCAGGATGACAATGACGAGGTTGGCGATGGTCGGCAGGAAGGCGAAGCTCACCGCGGGCGACTGTGTCTCCGGGGCCTCCCTGTAAGCTTCGTGGACGATCTCGAAGCCGATGAACGGGAAGATGGGGGCAAGGCCCGCCTGCGGGATGATCTGCACGAAGAGCGACGCGCATCCCGACGCTGCATTGTACAACCCTTCTGGCATGGGGGTAAGCTCCCGATCGGTGAAGGGCGGCTGTAAAGCTTGCCGCCGGCGCGGGCATCTTATCAGGCTCCCGCGGCTGGAGTCCGCAGCCCTTCGGGAAGGTGGGCCAGGTCTTCCACCTCGTCGATGTCCTGCAGGGTCTCCCCCTCTGACCAGGACCATCCCGACGCAGTGAGCTCCCGGCGGGTCTCCTGCATGACAGACGCTGTGCCCCATCGGATCCTGTCGAAGACGGATGGCCCGAAGCGCCGCAGTCCAACCAGCACGTAACCGCCGTCGGTCGCGGGATAGAAGAAGGCGTCGACTCGGCCCAGGGCGGCGGCCGCGGCGCGCAGGTGGCTGGGGGTGAGGGCGGGGCAGTCGGTGCCCATGAGCAGGGCCGGTCCATTG
>JARRNE010000031.1:0-10424 GCA_037385305.1 Chromatiaceae bacterium
CCCGACCCTCTCCCAGTGGGCGAGTGTGACAGGGAGCGCGCTACCCGCGACTTTCATCGTAACACCTGGCTTCTCATAGGCCCCTGCTGAACCAACAATAGGGGGAACGGTCTCTCGGAACCCAGGCCCGACATCGTGCCCGATGAATCCCTGGCCGCACGGGCTCACCAGATGAGCCCCCACCCCGGCCATACTGGGGATAACGAGGACAGCACCGGAGCGGAGAATCCAATGCCGAGCATCGAGGGGCCAGATGGGGCGCCCGACCTGACCCTTGCCACGGACGCCCTCGGGAGGCATATCATCATTCAGCGCAGCGCCCTTGCGGGCTTCCGTCATCATGACGCGCCGACGCTTTGGGCCGGGCTGCAGGCCGACGACTTGATCACCCTGATGCGGGAGGTGGAAAACCCTCACGACCCGGATGCCGTTGCCCTCTACTGGAAGGGTCGCAAGCTGGGGTACCTGCCGCGGGGAGAGAACTTCATGGTGGCGCGCCTGCTCGACCGGCGCCGAAACCTGAGCGCCCGGATCGAGCGGCTTTGGAGAAACGCGCACCGCAACGAGCGCATTCGCGTCGCAGTGGTCCTGCATTAGGACCGCAGGCGGAATCCGCCGGGAGTGGCTAAATGACTGAGGAGATCAAAGGCATCTGCTGGCAGTGCGGCCACGGACTGACCCCAGCCGATTACGGCCGCGAGACCGTTTGCCCGGCTTGCGGCAAGGAGACGCACGTCTGCCGCAACTGTCGCCACTTTGCGCCCGGACGCCCCAATGACTGGTAATGGCCATGGCGCTGACGCCATGGCCAGTGGTTCAGAACGACCGAAGCCGATGACCGCCGCGGGAGATTCACCATGGGAGCATCCTTCTTGGCGCGGCCGCGCGAGGGCTTAAGGGTCCTGGACCGGAGGCGGGGGCAGACCTTTGTGACCACCCTGGGGCTGCTGCTTCTGGCTTGTACCGCCTGTGCCGGACCACCTGACTATGCGGCCCAGCGCGAAGCGCTCATACGAGAGATTCAAAGCCAGGTCCGGCAGACGCGAAACGAGCTCGGCACCGCACGACTGGATCCCGCAGTGGTTGCCGCCCTGCGATCGGTGCCGAGGGACGAGTTTGTCCCTCTCCCCCTGCGCGCGGAGGCCTATGGGAATCACCCTCTGCCGATCGGCGATGGCCAGACCATATCCCAGCCTTATATAGTTGCGGTGATGAGCCAGCTGCTGGCCCTTCGGCCGGGGGCTAAGGTCTTTGAGCTGGGCACGGGCTCCGGATATCAGGCGGCCATCCTGGCAGCGATGGGGGCGGAGGTCTACTCGGTCGAGATCGTGCCGCAGCTGGCCGAGCGCGCCCGGCGCACCCTTGCGCGACTGGGCTACGACAGGGTCCATGTGCGCGCGGGAGACGGCTATCTCGGCTGGCCCGAGGCGGCCCCGTTCGATGGAATCATCGTCACGGCGGCCGCAGAGCGGGTTCCGCAGCCCCTGATCGATCAGCTGGCACGCGGCGGCCGTCTGGTCATACCGGTAGGCGAGCACGGATGGACCCAGCGCCTGGTGGTGCTGCATAAGACGGCCCGGGATACGATTGAGCGCAGAGACGTGCTACCGGTCCGCTTCGTGCCCATCACGGGGCCCGGTGTCCGGCAGAGAGGCACGGATTAGAACAGCTCGTCGATGACCCGCGGCGCCCCCGACGACGTACCCGTTTGGCTCGCATACTGAATGGGCTGCGGCCCCCCCAGGGCGTTGACGTATTCCTGGCGCACCCACTCCGTCACGGTGTGGCTCCCGGTATCATTTGTGAGCGTCCCCCGCCGCTTATCCACATGGACCTCCACCATGCCCGGCGGCACAGGCAGGACCGCCTCGGGCTTGTCCTCGAGCGCCACGCGCATGAAATCCACCCACATGCCGAGGCCCGCTCGGCCTCCTGTCTCCCTCCTCCCCCAAGGCGCAAAGTCGTCGAACCCCATCCAGGAGATAGTCACCACATCCTTCTGATAGCCGCAGAACCAGGAATCGCGCACATCGTTCGTCGTCCCCGTCTTGCCGGCCAGGTCGGAGCGTCCGAGCTTCAGGGCCTTGCGGCCGGTACCCTCGCGAATCACGCCCTGCAGCAGCGAGTTCATCTCGAAGGTCACACGCGGCTCCAGGACCCGGTTGGCCAAAGGGCCGTCCTCCGGCTTCAGCGCCTCCGTTTGGGCGGGCGGCCGGTCGTAGTGGAACCAGCAGTCGGCACAGGCGTGGCGGGGCTTCGCCGCGAAAATCAGCTTGCCGTCGCCATCCTCCACCCGGGAAATGAAATAGGGGTTGATGTGGAAGCCACCATTGGCGAACACCGCATAGGCCCCCGCCATCTGCAGGGGAGAGACCTCCGCGGTGCCGAGCACCATCGAGAGGCCCAACGGGGCATTGCGAAGATCAAAGCCGAAACGGCCGACAAAGCTCTTCGCGTAGTCGAGACCGACATGCTCCAGCAGATAGATCGAGGCGAGATTGCGGGAGAGCGTTAGGGCCACGCGCAGCCTGATGGGGCCCATCGTCTTGTGGTCGAAGTTGTCCGGCTGCCACATCTTGGTTTGGTTCATCGGGATGGAGATGCGCTTGTCCTTGACCAGACTGGCCGGCGTCCAGCCCTTATCCAGGGCCGCCGAGTAGATGAATGGCTTGAAGCTCGAGCCGGGTTGGCGTCGGGCGTCGACGGCACGGTTAAACTTGCTGTCGCCGAAAAAGAAGCCGCCGACCAGTGCCCGGATCGCCCCGTCCGACGGCGCGAGGGCGACCAAGGCCCCCCCAGCGGAGGGGGCCTGGGACAGGTCCCACCCCCCGTCCCCATTCTTGCGCAGCCTGACGAGAACTCCCGCCGACAAGACATCGGTGACCCGCCGCGGCGCGGGTCCTCGCCAATTCGCGTTCTTGAAGGGTCGGGCCCAGCTGACCTGTTTGAGGCCGAGGGCCACCTTCCGGCCGTCCCCGACGTACACCTCGGCCCTGGAGCTCCCAGCCCGCACCACGATGCCCGCCATCAGCCCCGGGAGCCAATGCACCGCTTCCAGCTCTTGATCCAGGGCGTCCTCGCTCAGGCCCGTCACCGCATAATGCGCCTCGGGCCCCCGATACCCGTGCCGCAGGTCATAATCGAGGAGCGCGCTCCGTACCGCGACCTGCGCCGCCCGCTGGAGCCTCCCATCCAGCGTAGTCGTCACCCGGAACCCCTGGTAGTAAGCATCCTCGCCGAAGCGGGCGTACATCTCGCGGCGCACCATCTCCGCCATATAGTCCGCATCAAGGTCCACCTCTTTGCGATGCAGCCCAGCCTGATCCGGCGCCTGCAGGGCGGCCTGGAACTGCTGTTGGCTGATGTAGCCCAGCTCGCGCATGCGCTCCAGGACGTAACGGCGGCGCTCCAAGGCCCGTTTCGGGTTCGACACGGGATTGTTCGCGGAAGGCGCCTTCGGGATGCCAGCGAGCATCGCCATCTCCGGGAGGGTGAGCTCTTTGAGGGACTTGTTGTAGTAAAGGGCGGCGGCGGCGGAGATGCCGTAGGCCCGGTGTCCGAAGAAGATCTTGTTCAGATAGAGCTCGAGGATCTCCTGTTTGGTCAGCGTGCGCTCGATGTGCATGGCGAGCAGCAGCTCGGCGAACTTGCGCTGGAACGTCTTCTCGCGAGAGAGGAAGAAGTTGCGCGCCACCTGCATGGTGATGGTGCTGCCTCCTTGGCTGCGCTCCCCGGTCTCGAGGTAGTTGATCGCCGCACGCACGATGCCCGTGATGTCGACGCCTTCGTGCTCGAAGAACCGACTGTCCTCCGTGGCCAGGAATGCCTTGACGAGGAGGGGAGGCACATCCTTGAAGTCGACAGGACTGCGTCGCTCCGCCCCAAACTGGGCCATCAGGGCGCCGTCGGCGGCATAGACGCGCAGCGGCTCCTGCAGCTGCACATCGCGCAGCTTGTTGGTATCCGGAAGCTCGGACAGGATCGCGATGACAAGAGCGGCACCGGCGATCAGCCCAAGGGTCAGGAGGTCGAACGAGGCGGCGAATAGGGCGGCGACACGCCCCCGCATCCAGGCAACGATCGAAAAGCGCGAAGGATTGGATCCCCGGCGCCGGCGCGACGCCTTCTTGCGGGGCTGCTCACGGCTTGGGTCGTCCGCCGCATCCGCCACCATCACAGGGACGTCGTCCGTGCCCAGCTCCGCCCTCTTCGTCACCGATCAGTGCCCTCGCTTCGTGAGTATGGCAGATGGGACCCAAGGCGATTTCCGTCAAATCTAATACCGTCCTCTTGTCCTTTCGCCCGCCTTCGGCGTCGCGCCGCCAGTGACAGAGCCCGGCTATGCCCCCGGCGTCGCTCCCTGAAGGCGAACGAAAATCGGGCGCAATCCGGTACAAGATTTCCCGGCAATCGCCTGACCCGTAATCGGGGCCGCTGGAGGATTCATTAGATCACGGCTTCCTCAACCTGCGCCCCGATCCAAGCCCGATCCAAGGATTCTACCCGACTGCTGGCGCAAGCAGCATGCGCGCCCGCCCCGAAGGTGAGAACTGACCGTCAATTCGGAAGCTAGCTCACCTATTCCCAAGACTCTTGGAGGCGACTTCGTAGACATCCTTCGACAGTGCTTCTACGTCCAAGACGCGTTCCAGCTCCGCCCGCATCAGCGTTCGACGCTGGGTGTCAAAACGGCGCCAGCGAGTCAAGGACTGTAGCAGGCGGGAGGCGATCTGCGGATTGATCGGGTCCAGCTCCAGAACGCGGTCGGTGAGGAACCGGTACCCGGCCCCGTCAGCCGCGTGGAACCGCACCTGGTTCCCGGCCGCGAACGCCCCGACGAGGCTGCGGACCCGGTTGGGATTGGTGATGGAGAAGGCGGGGTGTTGCATCAGGCCGGTCACCTTCGCCAGGGTGTCCGCCCGCTTGCTGGTGGCCTGCACGGCGAACCACTTGTCGAGCACCAGATGATCGCCCGCCCAGCGGGTGTAGAAATCTCGAGTCGCTGCCTCCGCGGCGGCTCCGCCCTCGTCCACAAGCAGCCGAAGTGCCGCCACCACGTCCGTCATGTTGCGGTTTCCCGCGAGCTGATCCCGACACCACCGCAGGGCATCCGCGTCGCCCGCCTGCATCAGGTAGCCCAGGCAGAGGTTCTTGAGGGCGCGCCGGCCGACAGATGCTGGCTCGAGATCGTATGGCTCCGTCTCCCGATTCTCCTGGAAGACAGCGGCCAGCTCATCGCGGAGGCGGCGGCCCAGGTATTCCCCAAGGGTCTCGCGGGCGCGGTGAATGCCGTCCACCTCCACCGTCTCCATCTGGTCTCCGAGATAGGATTCCGTAGGCAGGTTGAGGACCTCGGCCAATAGGCTCTTATCAGCCTTCCGGTCCAGCAGGGCGCGACGAAAGGCGGTCAGGAACCCCTCGGGCACGTCTGCCTCCGGCTTCGACACCAAGGCCATTAGGATGCGCTGCGCGAGGGTCTGGGCGGCGTCCCAGCGGTTGAAGCCATCGCTGTCGTGCGCCATGAGGAACATGAGCTCCTCGTCCTTGTACCCGTAGCGCACCTTCACGGGGGCCGAGAGCCCGCGCAGCAGCGACGGCACCGGCCGAGCCGGTATGTCGACAAAGCGGAAGCGCTCCTCGTTCGCCCTCAGCTCGAGGACGCGGGTGCCCGCCCCGGCCACTCCTGGCTCCCCTTCCAGCCGCAGCGGCAGATCCCTACCCCTCGAATCAAGGAGACCGACCGCGAGCGGGATGTGCAGCGGCTCCTTGCGCACCTGACCCGGCGTCGGGGGAGTGTGCTGGCGCACCTGGAGGGTGAAGACTCGGTCAGCCGGATCATACCAGCCGGTGATCGAGAGCTCGGGGGTCCCGGCCTGCTCGTACCAGCGCCGGAACTGGCCCAGATCCCGGCCGCTGGCCTCCTCCATGCAGCCCACGAAGTCATTGGTGGTCACCGCGCAGCCGTCGTACCGGGCAAAATAGAGATCGGTGGCCTTGCGGAACAGGTCCGGACCCAACAGATTGGCCTGCATGCGGACCAGCTCAGCGCCCTTGTCGTAAACGGTGGCGGTGTAGAAGTTATTGATCTCGATATAGGAGTCCGGCCGCACCGGGTGGGCGAGCGGCCCGGAGTCCTCCGCGAACTGCCTGCTGCGCAAGGACCGCACATCGGTGATGCGCTTGACCGCCCGGGAGCCCATGTCTGATGAGAACTCCTGATCCCGAAAGACGGTGAGCCCTTCCTTCAGGCTCAGCTGGAACCAGTCCCTGCAGGTGATCCGATTGCCCGTCCAATTATGGAAGTACTCGTGGGCGATGACGCCCTCGATCCCCTGGTAGTCCTGATCGGTGGCCGTGTCCGGACGCGCCAGGACATATCTGGAGTTGAAGATGTTCAGGCCCTTGTTCTCCATGGCACCCATGTTGAAGTGGCTGACCGCCACGATCATGTAGACGTCCAGGTCGTACTCCCGACCGTAATGGATTTCGTCCCAGCGCATGGCCTGCTTGAGGGAGCGCATGGCGTGCCCGCACTTGTCCAGGTTCTCGGGCTCGACGTAGATGCGAAGGTCTACCGGGCGGCCGGAGGCAGTGACGAAGCGGTCCTCTACCGCGCGCAGATCACCGGCCACCAAGGCGAAGAGATAGCTCGGCTTCGGAAACGGGTCCTCCCAGCGCGCCTCATGCCGCCCCCCGGGCAGGTCTTGTTGCCGGGCGGGATTTCCATTTGACAGGAGCACGGGGAAGCGCGTCTTGTCCGCCACGAGGGTGGTTGCGAAGGGGCTCATCACATCCGGGCGGTCGAGAAAATAAGTGATCCGGCGAAATCCCTCCGCCTCGCACTGGGTGCACAGCATGGTGCCAGAAGAGTACAGCCCTTCCAGGGCGGTATTGAGGGATGGGTGCAGCCGCACGCGCGTCTCGAGGCGAAAGCGGTCCGGCACGCGATGCAAGACGAGGGCATCGGCCTCCACCCGGTAATCCGCCGGCGCAAGCTCATGACCGTCCATCGCCGCCCGTTCCAGCTCCATGAGCTCCCCGTCGAGACGCAGATCGCCGTCCCCCCGGACGGCGGCCGGATTCCGCCGCAGCTCCAGCGCCGCATCCACGGTGGTCAGATCCTGATCCAGCTCGAAGCGCAGATCGACTTGGTCGATCAGAAACTCGGGAGGACGATAGTCTCTCAGGTGGACGGCGGGGGGTGTGTTGCGGTACATGGAGCTCCTCGGGAAGACAATCGGCTGAGGTGATTAGCACTATGGCTCAGCTGGGACATCTATCGACGGGTCGGGTGCGGATCGGCAGGACCGTCCGCGCCACACAGGGCGCCGTCGAGTCTACACGGAGGCATTGACGGCGTATCCTGACGGCCCGCACCCGACCCTGGCCCTGCAGCTGAGTTCGCGGTAATCACCTCGGCTGAAGCGGTGCGGAGGCTTGGCCTCAGCGAGGTGCGCCTCCTGGCTCGGCGTCCGCGGTTGCCGGGGCGGTTTTAGACGCGACAGCGTGGCGCGATCCAGGTTTGCTCGGCCACCCCGGCGTGGGCCGACTATCCCGCGGCCCGCAGGTCAGGTCCAGCAGCCGCGCAGGCATAGCCCCCGATTGTGGCTTCCGGCACTCGCGTATCGCTCCTGAGGGTTTTATTCCGGGCTCGGGCATCAATTTTCAAGAGGTTGTGGCGAGCGCGCCGAAATGGCTGATGCCTTTCACGTGGTGACGGCCGCAAACAAGATGGGGCGCGGATATGCCGAAAGTCGTGATGTACACAACGATGATCTGCCCGTACTGCCTGCGGGCCAAACACCTGTTGCAGCGCAAGGGCGTCGCGTATGAAGAGATCCGGATCGACGGCGACCCGGACCTGATGCGCGCTATGATGGAGCGGAGCCGCCGGCACACCGTGCCTCAGATCTTCATCGACCACTACCACGTCGGCGGCTTCGACGACTTGGCGAGCCTCGAGGCCCGGGGCGAGCTGGACCGCCTCCTCAAGCGATGATTGCACCGACTGCTGATCAGGGGGAGGGCGTCCGGCTCGATAAGTGGCTGTGGGCCGCTCGCTTCTTCAAGACCCGCCAGCTGGCCATCGACGCGGTCAATGGCGGCAAGGTCCAGGTCAACGGCCAGCGGGCAAAACCGGGCAAGACAATCCGCGTCGGGTCCCAGGTCAGAATCCACAAGGGGTCGCTCGAGTGGGAGGTGGAGGTAAGGGCCTTGTCGAAGCGACGCCGCTCTGCGCCCGAGGCGGCCCTGCTCTACGAGGAGAGGGGGCAGAGTCGGCTCCGCAGACAGCAGCTCGTGGGGGAGCGGCGCGAGGGCGGCGCTCGGGCCGCCGGACCCGCTGCCAGGCCGAGCAAGCGCGACCGCCGCATGATCGAGCGATTCACCCGCAATTTTGATGACTGAGGGATGGGCGGCGAATGGACAACGAGATATTCCGCAGGACATACCACTCGATCAACGAGCGGTTCTGCCCCTACGAAGAGAGCATTCTCACCAACAACTGCGATTGCTCCCTTGCCCGGCGCTTCTGCATCGCCGAACGGGAAGGGGTTCAGTGCAGCTCTGATGCCGCTCAGGTCCAGTGCCTCCGGGTCCTGGAGCTGATGCGCCGCCAGGCCCGGTTCGCCCTGAAGGCAATCGATGAGCGCGCCGCCATGCCCCATGGCAAGGCGATGCGGGTGCAGGTCGGCGGGCTGCGTGGGCTCCGGGCGGCCATAGCGCCCGAGGTGCCGGTCCCCACCCGCATCGACGATATCCACGCGGTCATCGAGACCGCGAGAGAGCGCTTTGGGGACATCTCGGACCTGCCGTTTCAGCCGATCATTCAGCAGATCGCGGCCTATACGCCCCGCAGGCGCAGTCGACGCCGACAACGTTAGGAACAGCAAGAAAGCAGGACGCCTCACTCCGGAGCGATGGGTCGTCCTTCGCGCGCCCGCGCCGCCTCTTCTTGCGACGTCCGCCCGACCATTGTTGTGGCACCTCTTTCTCGCGCTGCCGATACTCTGGTTGCCCGCTCTCGCGCCTGCGGCCGAGGCGACACCGCGAATCGGCGCGAACAGCATCCAGACCGGTCAGACCCTGGATCTCGTGCACGAGGCCGGGGGTCAGCTGTCCTCGGGACCGGAAGTGCCGCTCCTGTCACGGGACTTCGACATCGTCAACCGGTCTACCGAGAGATCGGGCACTTCCTAACCCGGATTACGCGCAAAAGAAGGGCGATCCTCGATCAACCCCTGCCGCAAACCACCCGCACCTATAAAGCCGAAGGCCCGCACGACCTCGATCGCTGGGCTTGACCCTCAATGGCTAGGCCGACACGTCAGACGCCCTGCGCGGGGAGTATCTGCCAGCATCGGAGCTTCCGCGGTACCAGCATCGGCCCCGTCAGTCGGGAGCTGGTGGCCAGCGACGGCCCGATCGTTCCAACCTCATCCCGGTACCGTTCCGGGGCATAGCTCCCAGAGGCACGGGCCGCAGACCAGTGCGGCCGGGAAGGCGGCTGCCGCCCTGCTGCGTTGCCCGGGATTTCCACCCGCTCCCTTTGCGGCCCTGGGCCTCCGGCCGCGTCGGCCGGTCCCCGGTTTCCACCCCGCGGCCTCAGATCTGCTCGGGGCGCCCTCGCTCTATGGCAGCCGCTCCGGTGGATTGCCCGATTTCCCGGATGTCTCACCTTTCGTTCAACCGCAGCCGTCCCCAGCTTCGTAGCTCCGTTCGACGGGGACCCACAGATGACATTCGCATTCGATAACACCTACGCCCGGTTGCCGGACCGCTTCTTCGCCCGGCTTGCGCCGGTTCCGGTTTCCGATCCTCGGCTCATCAAGCTGAACGAGGTCCTGGCCGAACAGCTCGGGCTCGACCCCGACGCCTTGAGCTCGCCCAAGGGTCTGGCGGTGCTCGCGGGCAATCGGGTGCCGGAGGGTGCGGCGCCGTTGGCCATGGCCTACGCCGGTCACCAGTTCGGGGGGTTCGTGCCGCAGCTCGGCGATGGCCGGGCGATTCTCCTGGGCGAGATCCTCGACCCGGCGGGCGAGCGCTTCGACATCCAGCTCAAGGGCTCCGGCCGCACGCCCTTCTCCCGCGGAGGCGACGGGCGGGCCTGGCTCGGGCCGGTGCTGCGGGAGTACATCGTGAGCGAGGCGATGCACGCGCTGGGCGTACCGACGACGCGCTCCCTCGCGGCGGTGGCGACCGGCGAGCCGGTCTTTCGCGAGGGCGCGCTGCCGGGGGCGGTGCTGGTGCGCGTTGCACGCGGGCACGTGCGGGTGGGGACCTTCGAGTACTTTGCGGCGCGCCAGGACACCGACGGGCTCCGCCGCCTGGCCGATTACGTGATTGCGCGGCACTACCCGGAGGTGCGGACGTCCGAGCGGCCCCATCGGGCCCTTCTCTATGCGGTGATCGCACGCCAGGCGGAC
>JARRNE010000032.1:0-15274 GCA_037385305.1 Chromatiaceae bacterium
GTCTCCTGCGCCCGCAGATCCGGGGGCTCCCCCAAGTGATAGGCATGAGTCCCGGCCGAATCGATCTCTATGACCTGGTCCAGCCCGGCGTCCCGAATGAACCTCCGGAAGATCCCCTGAGCCGTCGGGGATCTACAGATGTTCCCCATGCAAACGAAAAGGACCCCGACGGTCCGCCTCTCGCTCATCACTCTGTCCGATTCGATCCTGCTGGCCTCAGTGAATAATACCACTGGCTGGCCCATAGCCAGACCGCGGGCGCCATGGTGAGCCCCCTGGGGTCGCAAAAGGGGGGGCAGGTGACGGCAGCGTATCTCGCTGCAACCGCATGTCCAGCCGTTCGCGCTCCAGCCCGCGCCGCAACCCAATCTCCCCGGCACCGCTCCCCGCCGGGCCGGGCAGGCGCTCCAGGCGCTGCCGAAGCTGCAGCGACTCGCGCTGACGCTGCTCCATCGCCCTCCACTGAAGCTGCTGCTGGCGCTCCAGAGCATCGAGTGCCGCGGCCTGCCCCGGCGTCAGCGGCCCGAGGCTCTCCCGGTAGGTCTCTTGGTCCTGCCTGAGCTGCAGCCAGCCCCCTGCCTGCTGCCGCTTCTCCAAGCCCAAGCTCGCGCCCGGCGCGGCGAGGATCAAAGGGCTCGCAAGCGCCGCCGCGAGCACCCCAGAAAGCATGCCCAACGGCAAGACCCCGGCTTGTCGCCCAAAAATGGGGCGATACGGGTCGCGGGGGTTAATGCTGGTGCGCGTCCAATGCATGGCTAAGAGATGCACAGGCCAGGGCCTCAGCATTAACGTCATGATCTGCTTTTTTGTCCTAAACACGTCGGCGCCCCTGACCGGCGGCACGGGATTCAGTCGATAATCTCGGTGAAGAACTGGGGGGGATTCTGGATGTACTTCTTGACGGTGCACAGGTCCATCGCCCTCAGGATGCCAGCACGGTATTTCTCGGGGAATCCCGCGGGAAGACGCAGCCGAAGGCGAACCTTGGCATCCAGTGGCTGCTGCTCTTCCCGTTCCCACCACATCGTCAGTCCCAAGCCGTCCGTGGAGAGCTTTCGGGACTGACAGAAGTTCAGGGCGTAGATGCCCGCGCAGCCGGCGATCGACGCCAGGAAGAGGTCGAAGGGCTCGGGGGCGCTGCCATCACCCCCGGCCTTCACGCATTGGTCGGTCAATAGGGTGTGCTCCCCGACCGTGATATCCACTCGCTTGCCTCCTGAAAAGGACACCTCCAGCCTCTCACTCATTGGACACCTCCGAGCCGACGGTCATGGCGTCAGCACCACCCGGGAAAATGTAAGTCGCCGTCACCATGACCGTTTCCCTCGCCCCGGTCCCCTCCCCGAGGGCGACGGCCTCTACCGTGCAGGGACGCACCGCCGTTCTCGGCGGCTGGACGCGGCTGACGAGGTAAGCGGCGGGAGACCGCAATCTGCCCGCCCCGTGTCCCATAAGCCCACGGGGGCTCTTGCGACACCATCGCAAGTACAGCGAGGCAGATTGGCGAAGGTTAGGCGCCTTCCAGCGCGAGATAGGCCAGAGCACGCTTTAGATCCGCCGCGGTATCCACACCGGGCCCAGACTCCCGTTCCGCTATGCTCACACGGATGGCTTCCCCATTCCACAGGCAACGCAGCTGCTCCAGGGATTCCGCCACCTCGAGGGGTGCAGCCGGCCATTGGACGAAGCGCTTCAGGAACCCCGCCCGGTAGCCGTAAAGCCCGATGTGGCGCAGGAAGCGGACAGTCCCAGGCAGGGACTTGGTGCTCCGCATGAACTCGTCGCGATGCCAGGGAATCGGGGCGCGCGAGAAGTAGAGGGCAGAACCGGTTGCGTCGGTCACCACTTTCACCGTATGCGGGTCGAACAGTGTCTCCGTGTCGGTGATGGGGCTGGCCAGCGTGGCCATGCCGACCGACGGGCGGGCAGCAAGATCACGCGCGACCTGATCGATCAGCACCGACGGCATGCAGGGCTCATCCCCCTGGAGATTGACGACCAGGGTGTCGTCCTTCCACCCGCGAGCTGCGATCACCTCCACAATCCGCTCGGATCCGCTGTGGTGTGCAGCGTCCGTGAGCAAGACGTCGGCACCGAAGGACTCGCAGGCGCCAACGATGCGCTCATCGTCGGTGGCCACAACGATCTCCGCCGCCATACTGGCGCGAGCGCGCTCGTAGACATGCCTTAGCAGCGACTTGCCCGCGATCTCCAGCAGCGGCTTCCCTGGCAGCCGGGTAGACCCGTACCGGGCAGGGATGACCACTTTGAAATCGGGAGCCGCCATCAGGCCTTCGGCACCTCCTCGTCCGCCGCCAGCTCCCGGGCCTCATCCTCAAGCATCACGGGGATGTCGTCCCGGATCGGAAATGCCAGGCGATCGGCCCGGCAAATGAGCTCTTGCGCCGCCTTGTCGTAATAGAGGGTTCCCTTACACAGGGGACACACGAGAATATCCAGCAGCTTCTTGTCCATGATTGAGGCCTTTCAGTCTGTTCGTTAAGCGGTCCACGAAGGTCCCGTCGAGGTTCGCCTCCACCGGTACATACCAGTGGTTTCCGGCCGCGAAGGCCTCGCACTTGACCGCGTCCTTCTCCGTCATGAGGACGGGCCCGGCAGGCCAGGACGCCGCATCTCGGGGTCCAAAACGGTAATGGTCCCTGTAGGGACGCTCAGCGACTTTGATCCCGTGATCCCGTAGCAGTCCAAAGAAGCGCGCCGGATTGCCGATACCTGCCACGGCCGTGACTTGGCGGCCGCGAAAATCCTCCAGGTCGCAGGAGGCCCCTGCCAGCTTGAGATTGATTGCCCGACCCGACACCACGCGCATCAAAGCGGCATCCGGCAGACAGCTGCCCCCGTTACAGACGGTCAGATCCACCTCCCGCACACGCACCAGTGGCTCGCGAAGCGGGCCTGCGGGCAGACAGCGCCGGTTGCCGAAGCCCCGCTCCGCGTCGACCACCAGGATTTCGATGTCCCGCTGCAGGCGATAGTGCTGCAGGCCGTCGTCCGCCACAATGATATCGCACCGGTGCTGCTCGACGAGGGTCCCCGCCGCCCTCACCCGGTCGCGACCGACCGCCACCGGACGGCCGCTGCGGCGGGCGAGCAGCACCGCCTCGTCCCCGACCTCGAGGGGATCGCTGACGGGCGTCACCTCACGTAGCTCCGCGCTCCCGGCCGCACCCCCGTAACCCCGGGTCACGATCCCCGGCCGGTAGCCAAGCCGACCCAGAGCGTCTGTCAGCCAGACCACCAGGGGCGTCTTGCCTGTCCCCCCCACCGTCAGGTTACCGACGATGATGACGGGGGCGGCGAGACGCCGGCTCCGAAGCCACCCCCTGCGATAGGCACCGCGCCGCATCCTGACCGCGGCGCAATAGAGCCAAGACAGGGGCAACAGCAGGTAAGAGAGCGGATGGCCCCGATACCAAATGGCTTCCGGCGTCACGCGGCCTGTTCGGATGCGCCGTGGAACTGGAGCCGATGCAGCCGCGCATAGTAGCCTCCGTGCGCGAGGAGCTCCTGGTGGCGGCCCTGCTCCACGACCCTGCCGTGCCGCAGGACCACGATGCGATCGGCGTTCTCGACGGTGGAGAGGCGATGCGCGATCACCAAGGTGGTGCGGTGGCGCATCAGCTGCTCCAGAGCGGCCTGGATGTGGCGCTCCGACTCCGTATCCAGCGACGAGGTCGCCTCGTCCACGATGAGGATCGGTGCGTCCTTGAGCATGGCTCGGGCGATCGCCAGGCGCTGGCGCTGTCCACCGGACAGCAGGACACCGCGATCACCAATGGGGGTATCGAATCCGCTGGGCAGGTCTTGAATGAAGCCCAGGGCGTGGGCGGCCTCGGCCACCCGCTCCAGCTCGGCCGGATCGGCCCTGCGAGGATTACCATAGACGATGTTGTTGGCGACCGTATCGTTAAACAGAACGATGTCCTGGGTTACTAGAGACATCTGAGCTCGCAGGCTCGTCAGGGTCAGATCGCGCAGATCGATCCCGTCGACGAGAATCTGCCCTACGCATGGGTCGTAGAAGCGGGGCAGCAGGCTGACGAGGGTGGTCTTACCGCTCCCGGAGCGGCCGACGAAGGCGACGGTCTCACCCGGCTCGATGACCAGAAACACGTCCTCGAGCACCGGCCCCTTGTCGTTCGAATAGACATGCGTTACACCGCGATACTCCACATGCCCCTCAGCACGCGTCAGGGTCCGCTTGCCCTGGTCCGTTTCCGACTCGGTATCCAACAGCTCGAACAGGCTCTCCGCCGCGATGATGCCCCGCTGAAGGAAGGAATTCACAGACGTCAGCCGTTTCACCGGCGGGAGGAGGAGGCCCATAGCCACCACGAACGACATGAAAGTCCCGACGGATATGTTCTGCCGCAGCCCTTCCATGGTGGAGAGGTAGACCACGAAGGCAATGGCCAACGCAGAGATGAGCTGCACCAGCGGCACGCTGATGGCCTCGGTGGCAATCATCTTCATCTGCAGGGATCGGGTCTTCTCATTGATGCGCCCGAACTGGGCCGCCTCCTGCTCCTGACCGCCGAAGGCCTTGACCACGCGGTGTCCTTCGATGACCTCCTGCCCCACGTGGGTCAGCTCGCCGACGCGGTCCTGGATACGCTTGCTCACGCGGCGAAACCGCTTGGTTGCATACTTCACCGCGACGGCCATGGTGGGACCGATGGCGAGGAAGATGGCGGACAGGGCCGCGTTGATGTAGAGCATGTAGGCGACCAGGCCCATCACAGTCGCCCCGTCCCGCACGATGGTCGTGACGGCCGTGGTGGTCGCACTCGCTACGTTCTCCACGTTGTAGGTCAGCTTCGCGAGTATCTGGCCGGAGCTGTGGCCGTCGTAGTAACGGCTCGGCGCACGCAGCAGGTGCTCAAACATCGCCTGGCGCAGGTCTGCGACCACCCGCCGGCCGACCCACTGCAGAAAATAGGTGTTGACGAACCCGGCGATTCCCCGCACGACGAACACGCCAATCAGAAGGAGCGGCATGAGCCGGACGAGCTTGATGTCCCGCTGAATGAAGCTGCCGTCGAGAAGCGGCTTGACCAGGGCGGCGAAGAAGGGCTCTGTGCCCGCGTAGATCACCATACCCAGGATGGACAGGGCGAACATCCGCCAGTAGGGCTTTGCGAAGCCCATCAGGCGTCCGTAGATATCTCTGGCGGTACCGGACACCAGGCCGTCGGCAGGATTCATGCCCGAGCGTCACAGTCAGAGGCGCCTGATAAGGCAAGGCGACGGTTGGCGTTAGCGCGCTTCATAAGCTCCCGGGGATGGCTGCGGTTGAAGGGCTCGGCCGCAGAACTCGATCAGATGATACTCGAACCCTTTCCATCCCTGCATCCAGGGACCTCGACGCGGTCGGTCAGCGGGTCCAGAGGTGGCGATGCTCCTGGCGATAGCTGAAGGGGCCGTCCAATCCATGAGGGCGGAGCACAAACCTGATGGCTCCGGTGCGGGCGGTATCCATGCCCTTTGCCCCGCGGCGCGCTACCCGCTTCCGCACCGCCCTGGTCGGAAATCCGAACCGATCCAGGTAGCCCGAGGCATACAGGACGTAGCTCGGTGAGACGGCGGCGAGTCAGTCGTCGGTGGTCGTTGAGGCACTGCCATGGTGCGCCGCCACCAGGATCCTGCTCTCCAGCGCCGAACCTTTGACCTTGGCCAATTGCCGCTCGACCGTGCCCCCGATATCACCCGTCAGCAACAGGCTGGCGCCCGAGGTACGAACCCGGACGACACAGGAGCTGTCGTTGCCGCTCCGGTGAAGATCCGCCGGCGGGTACAGCACATCGAAGTGCACGCCGTCCCAGACCCATTTCTGCCCGGCGCGGCAATGCTGCGCACGGGCCGCGGGTACCCTGGCTGGCTCTCCACCGAGG
Organism: Chromatiaceae bacterium; assembly: GCA_037385305.1. Taxonomy (GTDB): domain Bacteria; phylum Pseudomonadota; class Gammaproteobacteria; order Chromatiales; family Chromatiaceae; genus JARRNE01. The sequence goes on from JARRNE010000032.1 coordinate 5,913, forward strand.
ACGCGATCGATGGGGATAAGGCCGTTGATCCCCGCAAACCCGCCGATGTGGTCCCGGTCGCCATGGCTCAACACCAGCGTGTCGATGCGGGCCACCCCCGCCTGCCGAAGGAAGGGCAGAAGCACCGCACTGCCCGTGTTGAAGCCGCTGGGAAACGATGGCCCGGTGTCGTAGACCAGGGTGTGATGTCGGGTGCGGACCACCGACGAAAGGCCCAGCCCTACGTCCAGGAGCGTGAATTCCGCCTGTCCCGGGGCGGGACTCGCCGGCCGGATGAGCGGCAGGGGCAAGAGGAGAACAAGTCCGAGCCAACGGCCGGGAAGCCCACGCGGCGCGAGCAACAACAGGGCGCCCCCAAACAGGGACGCCCAGACCCAAGACGGCCGGCCCGCGACCCAAATCGCGGACCAGTCCAGGCTGGAGACGGCCTGCAGCAGGCCGAATGCCCAGGTCAGGCCGCGGGCCGTCAGGATGAGCGGAAGCTCGAGCCCTGGCGCCAGGCTGAGCAGGCTGGCAACCAGGACGACAGGCAGCACCAAGACGCTAAACAGTGGCACCGCGATCAGGTTCACCAGGGGCGCAATCAGGGAGGCGCGCCCGAACAGCAGAAGGAGCAGGGGCAGCAGGCCCAGGGCGACCACCCACTGGGCGCGGCCCCACCGGTTCCACCATCGTTCGGCCGCAAGCCGTCGCCCCAGGCTGTACACCAGGACGCCGACCGCAGTGAAGGACAGCCAAAAGCCGTAGGAGAGTACCGCGAACGGGTCGAAGAGCAGCACGCCCACCAGAGCCGCCGCGAGTCCTGTGGAGGGCCGGAGGGTACGGGAGAAGAGCACCGCGCCCAGGACCACGGACAACATGATGACCGCCCGTTGAGTCGACACAGCGAATCCTGCCAGGGCGCTATACATCAGGGCAGCGCCCGCGGCCGCGAGCGCTGCTGCCCGCGGCGCGGCAAACATCAGGGTCAGCTGGCTGCTGCGCGCCCAGCCCCACCGAGCGAGGAAGAAGACCAGGGCCGACACCAAGCCCACATGCAGCCCGGAGATCGCAACCAGGTGGCCCGTGCCGGTCCGGCGCAACACCGACCATTGATCCGGAAGGAGCGCGGAGCGGTCTCCGAGCACCAGTGCCTCCACAAGGCCCAGGGCGGAGGAGTCCCCCAGGACCACCTTCAGGTGCTCCCGCAATTCCTGGCGCAGCCGGCCGATCAGATCGAAGCCCGGCGCCAGCCGCCGGTTTTCCGCCGCATCACGCACATAGCCCGTCGCCTTTATCCGCCGGACGAACAGCCACCGCTCGTAGTCCAATGCCCCAGGATCGGCGAATCCGTGGGGCGGCTTGAGCACCACCCGCAGCCGCCAGCGCTCCCCTGCCACGAGATACGGCGGGTCCCGATACCAGGAAAGGCGCACGGCGCCGGTGAAGCCCACTCGCTTGCGACCCCGCCGGGCCGAGGCGACGGAGAAGACGAACCGGCGGGCGTTTGCCTTATCCACGGGCAGCGTGGCGATCGTGCCCACGACCGTGAGGGGCTTCCGGGCAAGGGCCTCGGGGAAGCCATGGCAAAGCGTCTGGCAGGCATGGACCTGCGCCCAAACCAGCCCGAGGGCCACAAACGCCGACGGCCGCAGCCTGCGCCAACGCAGCGAGGCGGCCGTGGTCAGCACGGCAAGCCCCAGCAGGAGGTTGAGTGGCGGAAGCTGCGAAAACAGGAAGAGGAGACCGACACCGGCGGCGAAGCCGAGTCCGTTGGCCACCAGGCCGGGACAGGCCGCCGGCTTGTTCGCAACCGCCCTTTCGGTTGCAGGCTCAACCAAGACCTTGATACTGCCCTGCGGGCCGGTGTCGGGCCCCCCGCTCCGAGAGGCCCTCACTCGCATATAATACACACCTCGGAGGAAGGCACCTCAAGGGTCGGCGCAACCCTGTGAAACAGTGGCTAAAGCGGATCACTCCGGACCGGGCCAAGGTATCCCAGCACAAGCAGCTGCGGGTCTTTGGCCGGCTGCTGCTCGACCCTAACCTGTGGCACCTGAACCGGCGCTCCGCGTCAGTGGCCGTCGCCGTGGGCCTCTTCATCATGTACGCGCCGCCCCTGGGACAGATGCTGGTTGCCGCGGCCATCGCCATTGCCTTGCGGGTGAACCTTCCGATCTCGGTGGCCCTCGTGTGGATCACCAATCCGGTGACCATCCCTCCCATGTATTATTTCGCGTACCTGGTGGGTGCGCACATTCTCGGAAGGCCGGTCGACACCTTCCACGTTACCTTCTGGCTGGACTGGCGGAACTGGCTTGGCATTCTCGCCCCCCTCTCGCTGGGGTGCCTGGTGTGCGGCGCTGTCTGCTCGGTGACGGGTTACCTTGCCATGCAGGCGATCTGGCGCTGGAGTCTCATGCGGCAGATCCGGGTGCGCAAGGCGCGTTATCGTGACGCGGCTTCCAGGGTCAGCACGCCGTCGTCCAAGCGCCAGACCTGATCTACCCGTTCTGCCAGCTGCGGGTCATGCGTAACAATAACGAAGCTGGTGTGCACCTCGGCGTTGAGGGCGAGCATTAGCTCGTAGACCCGCTCCGCGGTATGTCGGTCGAGGTTGCCCGTCGGCTCGTCCGCCAATACACAGGTGGGCACGGTGACCAGCGCCCGGGCGATCGCCGCCCGCTGGCGCTCGCCGCCGGACAGCTCCGAGGGCTTGTGCTTGCTCCGGTGCCCGAGGCCGACGCGTTCGAGCATCCGCCCCGCACGCTCCCTCGCCTCCTCGGTGATCACGCCCCCGATGAGGAGCGGCATGGCCACGTTCTCCAGGGCGGAGAACTCCGGCAGCAAATGGTGAAACTGATAGACGAAGCCCAGGCTGCGATTGCGCTGCAGTCCGCGCTCGCGCTCGGAGAGCATGGCCACGTCGCGGCCTTCCCAGGAGACGCTGCCGGCGGATGGACGCTCCAGGCCGCCGAGGCAGTGAAGCAGTGTGCTCTTACCCGAGCCGGACGCCCCCACCACTGCCACCCGCTGGCCCGCATGAACCTGCAGGTCCACCCGGCGCAAGACCTCCACCTCCTGGGGCCCCTGCCGAAAGATCTTCGAAAGCCCTGTTGCCGCAAGTACCGGCGTGCCCTCACTCATACCGCAACGCCTCGGCGGGGTCGGTGCGGGAGGCACGCCAAGCCGGGTAGAGGGTCGCCACCACCGACATGAGGAAGGCCCCGAGGCTGATCCAGATCACGTCGCTGACGTGCACATCCGACGGCAGCTTGCTGATGTAGTAGATGCTGGGGTCGAGGAAATGGACGTGAAACAGGCGCTCCATCTCGGAAACGATGGACTCCACGTTGAGAGCGAGCAGCACCCCACCCACCACGCCCAGCAGGGTTCCAACCACACCGATGGCCGTGCCCTGCACCATGAAGATCGCCATGACGCGAGGCGGAGAGGCACCCAGGGTACGTAGGATGGCGATGTCGGAACGCTTATCCGTCACCACCATGACCAGGGTCGAGACGATGTTGAAGGCGGCCACCGCCACGATCAGAAAAAGGATGATGCTCATCATCCTCTTCTCCGTGGCAAGCGCGGCAAAGAAATTCTTGTGCTGCTGGGTCCAGTCCGTCACCCGGTAGACGCCGCCGAGGTCATAGGCGATCTGTCGAGCGAGCAGGGGGGCCTGGAACATGTCCGTCAGCTTCAGGCGTACTCCGGTCACGCCATCGCCGAGACGCATGAGCCGGGCCGCATCCCCGAGCTGCATGAAGCCGGCGCCCCGATCGTAGTCGGACATCCCGACGGCAAAGATGCCGACCACGTTGAACGCCTTTAGTCGGGGCATGATCCCAATGGGGGTGGCCGTGATCTCCGGGGTCACCACCGTCACCTTGTCCCCCACCGCGACACCAAGCACGGCGGCCAGCTCGTCCCCCAGGATGATGTTGAACTTCCCCTCCTCGAGGTCGTCGATCGATCCAATCTGCATATCCTTGCGCAGATCGGCTACCTGGTCCTCGTCTTTCGGCAGGATCCCCCGCAACAGAGCGCCGCTGACATTCCCTCCGTTCACCAGCATCGCCTGCAGCTCGACGAAAGGAGCGGCCCCCACCACCGACGGCTCCTTGCGCACCCGGGCCAGGATCTCCCGCCAATTCGTCATGTTCCCGGTGGGATCCGTAATGGTGGCGTGGGACGTCATGCCGAGGATGCGTTTCTGGATCTCCTTGTGGAAGCCGTTCATGACCGAGAGCACAACGATCAGCGCCACCATCCCCAGCATGATGCCGAGCATGGAGATCAGGGAGATAAATGAGACGAAGTGGTTGCGGCGTTTGGCGCCCCGTCTGCCCGCCGAGTGGGAGCCCCAAAGCGCAGTCATGCTCACCTGGCCCCATGCCGCGACCGACTGGGCCGACCAGCTGGACCTCGTGGAGGATCTCTACGCGCGGCTGGCCGCCCTCATCAGCCACTTCGAGGCGGTCCTGGTAGTCTGCCGGGACAACACCCATCGTAAGCACGTCCGGAGCCTGCTGGCGGCCGCCGGAACCGATCCGGGGCGGGTGCTCTTCGGACTCGCCGACAGCGACGACTCCTGGGCGCGGGACCACGGCCCCATCGCGGTGCTCGCCGGGGGGAGTCCCAAGCTCGTGGACTTCCGGTTCAACGGGTGGGGCGGCAAGTTTCCCGCGGCTCGGGACGACGCGATCACGGCGACCCTGCACCGAGCGGGCCGGCTCGGGCGGACACATCTGACGGAGAGCAGCCTGACGCTGGAGGGCGGCGCCATCGAGAGCGACGGCAGAGGCACCCTCATGGCCGTCAGCCGAACGCTGGTGGACGAGCATCGCAATCCGGGGCTGGACCGGGAGCAAATCAAGGCCGAGCTGAGCCGCCTGCTCGGCAGCTCGCGCTTCCTGTGGCTAAATCACGGCCAGCTGAGCGGGGACGACACGGGTGGCCACATCGATACCCTCGCCCGCTTCTGCGCCCCGGATACCATCTGCTTCGTGCGCTGCGAGGACGCATCGGACCCGGGCTACCCGGAGCTCGCCGCAATGGAGCGCGAGCTCGCAAGCTTCCGGATGTCCGATGGCCGTCCCTACCGCCTGGTGCCGCTGCCGCATCCATCCCCCTTCCGCGCCCGCGTGGGGCGGCGCCTCCCGGCGGGGTACGCCAACTTCCTCATCATCAACAGCGCGGTCCTGGTTCCCACTTATGCCGACCCCGCGGACCAGGCCGCCGTGGGGCGCCTTCAGGAACTCTTCCCGGGCAGAGCCATCCTGCCCGTCGACTGCCGCCCCCTCATTCGTCAAGGTGGGAGCTTGCATTGCATCACGATGCAGCTTCCAGCCCAGCTCCCATTGGCCTCGCTGCCCCCGGACGAACCGGCCAGCTAACGGCCATGGCGGTGGAGCTCAATCTCAAAGGTGAGCCGCTCGTCCGATGCAATCATGTGCTTGCGCAGCACCTCGACCTTGACCTTCTGTCCCGGGCGGCGGTCCAGCATGGCGATGCGAATGTCGCTGTAGGAGCTGATCGGCTCGTCGCCGATGCGCAGGATGCGGTCATTGACCTCGATGCCGGCGGCCTTCGCCCCGCTGCCCCGAGTGAAGCCTCGAACGGCGATCCCCTTGCCTGGGGAATCGGTGTCCAGCATCACCCCGAGCAGTCCCGGCGGGGGCAGCTCCTCGGGATGGGGATAGAGCAAGAAATCCGCCAGCTTGGGATCGGGCCGCCGGTCTTTGCCGTCCAGCACGATCGCCGAGCTCGCACGGACCCGGCGCAGTAGCCGCTGGGGGATACCCTGGCCATATTCCACGTGCCCGGCGCCCGCGAGTATGACCATGTCTTTGGCCGGGTGCTTCTCCAGGTAGAGCGCGCCCCGGGCGGCCATCCCCTCGTCCCACAGCAGCTGCACATCCAGGAAATGCTCGAACGTAATCTTGCCGCTCTTCGGATGCTGCTCGAATGCCTCCCGGATCCGCTTGCGGTATTCTTTGTCGCTTCGATCGATCTCCGCTGGGATCCGAGCCCGCTCCGCCGGCGTCAGCTCCCGCATCCCTCCTTCCGCAATCTTTCTGGTGATCTCCCGCTCCAGGTTCAGGGCAATGACGGGGATTCGGTGCTCGCGCGCGAAGCGCAGAATGGGCCGGTAGAGCCGGTAATCGAAGCGCCAGCGGCCGAAATACTCGGTCCGGCGCAGCATCTCCCTCTCCGAAATGTCCCCGGCAACATAGGCGTCGAGGTACTTCTGGAAGGGCTGCTGAAAGAACTCCACCCCGATCGCGAAGTCTTTCCCCCGCGCCTGCAGGCCCCCGACAATGGCCAGTTCCTCGAGGTGGTCCTCGTACCGATCGTGGTTCTCGCCCACGAATAGGACCCGGCGGCCCTGGAGCTTCTGGACGAGGGCGCCCATGCCGGTGACAAGGGACAAGTCCACCACATCGGTGTGGCGTTCCTCCTGCCTCTCTTCGGGGCCGACGTCTGATGCGGCTGCCGTCTTGACGACGCGGCTGTGGGGCTCCCACGAGAGGGCGGCGGAAAGGATCAGGGCGGCTAAGGCTGGGGCTGGTCTCACATGGCCTCCCGCGCTGAAAACGGATTGCAGGGCAAACCCGCCGTGCAGTGAGAACGAAGGCTGTTACGCGGCCCTCCCTGCGCCAAAAGGAGGTGGATTAGTGGCCTCCGAGCCCGGCTCCGGCTGCCCCGGCCAGCACCCCCATCGGCTGCTTGAACCCGCAACGCCTCGCCGGATTCCTATGCCCCCGTGTGGAAACGGGCCTCCACGCGGTTGCGCTCCTGACCCACGTCGATGTCAAGGAAGTCCCTCAGCACCCCCAACGCCTCGTCCAGGCTCTCGCAACCCCACTCATCGATGACGAAGTGGTGATCCCAATCCTCGACCCGATAGCAATGATGCCCACCCCGCGCGGCATCGTACCGCAGCCGATATCCCGTGCCTGTCCTGGGGTCCCATTTGTAACGAATCACGTCTTCTGTGTCTTCAAACATCTCCGATCCACCTTGCTCAGTGAGCTCGATGCTGGTTTCGCCGACATATCCCGCTACCAGCTCCAGCCCTAAGTATCGGCCGAAAACGGCAGGTCACCAGCTGTCGAATGTCGACTTTTTGTCACAGATCAACCTTCAAGTGCTATTCTTGAACTTCTTTGCAACAACGCACAAGGCAGCTGACATTAACAGGAAGTTATCTGTTCGCCGAGCGACACCTGTGATACCTCAGAGCCCAGGCCGCCGACACCTGTAACATTAGTAACACACATGTTGCTTTTTTGAGCAAAGAGTCACAAATCCCCCATTGCAGGCGCGCCGGCGATCGAGCAGGCGCAGGCGTTGCCCGGGAGGTGATTAACGCGATAACTCAGTAAACCAGCGGCGTATCGCCGCAACAAAGCAGGACCTGTCTGACCAGCGCCGGTTTAACGTGCGAAAGTCGCATCGCATCGGCGTCTGCCTGTTCCATTCTCTGCCAGCGCTGTTCCAGCAAATGCGCGGTATCGTGCCAGGTATTGTCGAGACCTCCAAGCACGCGGGACTCGGGCACCTCCGGCGGCTCTTTGCCCCGCTCGAGCGCTCTGATGACACGGTCTCGGTGCTCTTCCAGAATGGCGCGGTCCCTGAGCCTGATGTAGTTCTGCGGGAATGGCGGATAGTCCTGCCGCTCCCCGGCCGCGAATCGATACGCCTCGCGCTTGTATTCCTTGAAGAGGGAAACGGTGTCGTACTCGGGATGCCCCTGGAAGAAGACCAGGCGGAAGCCGTCCTCGCTGACCGCCAGATGCACACCGGCCTCATCGCTCTCCACCAGGACGTGCAGGCCTGCGGCCGCGAACTGCTCCCGACTGATGTCATTGAAACGGGAGTGCGGCACGTCGAAGACGGTGTTCACGTCGTTGACCAACGGATGCACTTTGTTCACGACCCTGTGGGCATACACGCCCCAGCGCTTCGCCGGCAGCGGGTAACGGCGCTGGCCATATCGGAACTGAAGCACCGCATGGGTGGCGAGGCAGGAGCAGAGGGTGGATGCGACACTCTCCGCCGCCCAGTCGATCACCTCGATCAGGGGCTGCCAGAACGCCTCCTCCGCCAGATCCGGGTGCGTCACGTTAGCTCCCGTGATGATCAGGGCATCGAGGCCCTCCTCGCGGAGCCGCTCGAATGGCTCGTAGAAGCGCTCGATATGCGCCTGCGCCTTGGCCGAGCGCTCCAGCCCGGTCAAGGTAAAGGGATGGACATAGAACTGGGCAATCTGGTTGCTCTCGTTGATCAGCCGGAAGAACTGCCTCTCCGTGGCGGCCAGGGCCGCGTCAGGCATCATATTGAGGAGGCCGATGTGCAGCTCCCGGATATCCTGGTGCAGAGCCGTGTCGGAATCGAGGATCTTCTGGCCCTCGGCGCGCAGACGCTGGAAGGTGGGAAGGGCGTTATGGGCGACGATGGGCATGGATCGAGAGCGGCATTCGCTGGACGGCAGGACTCCCTTTACGAGCCGTTATGGATCTGGCACAGGCTGTTTCAACCCCCCTTGCGGCCGATCGCTTCCTCCAGCAGCTGCAGGAAATCCCGCTCGTCCCGGACGCGGGAGACCTGGGTGGAGCTCGCCGTGTAGCCGTAGGGCTGGGCAATTTCCTCGTAGCGGGGAGCCCGCGAGTGGAACAGGCGCGGAAAGACCCAGCGGGTGAAGTCGTCCGGGTCGATCTCGGCCACGTACTCCAGGCCGTGCACCGCGAGGTAGTCATGCACCGCTGCGCTCAGGAACTCCGGCCGGTAATAACGGGGTTGTGGGTCTGCCTGAGCCCGCTCTATCAGCATGACCTCGTCCTTCTCCGGCACCGGGATATACAGGATCAGGCTGTGGCGGGCCAGCAGCTCGATGACCGCAGGCTCGTCGAGCTCACACAGGCTGCCGCCGACATCATTGACGAGATGGCTATAACCGTAAATTTCCTGGGCCTTCTGAACGAACTTCGGCAGGTCCAGCATGGCCTTGATCTCCGCTTGGCGGTAAAGGGCCTGGCGGCGGTTGAATTCCTTGAGGGGCAACCCGCCCCGCTCCGGATTGCCGAGCTTACCCACGAAGCTCAGGACCGGCCCCAAGTCGTCGACCTTGATGTTGTTGCAGATGAAGATCCAGTCACGGCGCAGCAGCTCCCGCAGGAAAGGCACCTGCATGGCCTGGGACTTGATGAGGTCGAGGATGTGCTCGTCGAGGTAACGGGTGCCTATGCGATAATCACCGGAGTAGTGAAACCAGTCGTGACGCCGTAGCAGGGTGGACAGATATGTCTTCCCTACCCCCGACATGCCGAGCAGTGTCACGCACTTGTTCTCCCAGGCGCGAAACTCCTCCACGG
>JARRNE010000033.1:0-9622 GCA_037385305.1 Chromatiaceae bacterium
TACGGGAAGGCCTCCCGGAACTCACGCAGGGCAGCGGCCAGGGACTGGAAGAACAGCTCGTCCACATCCCGCCAATCCTCCTTGTTGCTGACCACCAGGTCCCTAGTCTTCTTGACCGTTCGGTCTTTCGCCTGGGTCTGGCCGACCCTGCCTTCGCATTGCTGGGCCGGATTGGCCTCGAAGCGCTCGACCACCGCATCGCAGAAGGCAGGCGGAAGCGCCAACGGACGCTCGAAGATGAAGCTGCCCGCCCTGACCTCGCGGATCGTCGGCAAGGGCCGGGCCAGCCGTTCCGCAACCGTTGTCATGCCATTCGATTCCTCCCGAGCTGGGGCGCTCCACAGCCGTGCAAGCTCCCTCCCGTCGATCGGCAAGCCCAAAAAACCCTATTGTCTCAACATCGACAAAGGGATCAAAGCGTACGGGGCTGATCCCGAGCCAAGGCCGGGGTCGGAGCGCGCTATGCGCGCTTCTAACCTGTTCCGGATCGAGCTTTGACAGTCTTGGTTGACTCTCGCCAATGGGCACAGCTCTCACAAGTGGCTGTCTTCCGCCAAGGCCTGGATCCGGCGGGCCGCCTCGCGGGGCGTGTCGCGATGGAGGTCCATCATTGCCCGGGCGAGCTGCTCCCAATGGGAACGGCCGGCGAGGGCAGCCGCAACAATCGGCTCCCTGTCACCGGAGCCCAGCCAGCCCTCGTAGGCCTGCTCCAAACCCGGAAAGATGCCCTTGCGCAGATGGGTCAGGTTTCCCATGTAGAAGTGCAGGGAGGCGTCGTCGCCCTCCGCGGCAAGCGTCGGCAGGGTGATCAGGCAGTCAGCCAAGTGATCCCGCACCGCCCGGGCGAACAGCTCAGCCGGCACGTACACGAGATCCATCAGCATCTCGTTCCACCGCTCCCCGAGACGTACCCCGGCTTCGTATTCCCCCTGCTCATGGAGCAGCACGGCATCTATTTCCCGGTCGGTCATGGCGTCGAGGGACTGCTCCAGGGCGTTCTCAAAGTCATAGCAGGCAAAGGCTCTGCCGAGTGCGTTGTCGGCACGCGTCCAGCGCCAGCTCTCCAGCTTCTCCCACAGGAGGCCGCGGAGAGACTCCCTGCGCAGGAAAATACTGTGGCCGAGGGTCATGGCGGGCGGAGCGGTGAGGTCGCGGGCATACTCCCCGGCCACCACAAAGATGCTGTAGTCGCCCGTGCGTCGCCGCTGCTCGAGATCGCCCAGAAAGAAGTGAGGCTTGCCCTGGTTCCCCAAGCCGCCGCTGTAGACCAGGCCCTGGCTTTCCAGCCGTCCGTTGATGCCGTCCGCGTCGAAGGGATCAAAGCGCTCGTCCTCGATCTCGATGGGGACGAGATCCTCGTCCGCCAGCTCCTCCCAGAGGTGCTCCCGGCTCTGCAGCCAGTTGCCGACCTGGTCCTTGCCGAGGGCGACGCCGTACGGCAGGCCCTTCTCCCACCGGTAGTACTCCCGCATCTTCATCAGGTAGACACACAGGGAGTAATCGGCCCCGTGGCGCGCGTCGGAGATATGGCAGTTATGCTGCACCGCCTGCGCCAGGTCCTGAATCGCCCGATCATTCATCGCTCACACCCGCTGCCCCCGGTCCCGAGGCTAATCATCGCATATTTCCTAGTATACTAGTGAGTTTTTGACAGGGTCTGATTCCCGCCCGCTCGGGCCCGGGTCAGCTCTAGCCGTAGAGGTGTATCGCATGGCAATCAGAATCAAGAGCCGATGGTGGAACGATGAGGCAGAGCGCTCGCTACCGGAGATCGCCGGCGCGCTCGCCTTCATCGCCTGGCGCGTGGCGCTGGAAAAGGCGATCAACCTGCACTGCGAGCGTTTCCTGTACGAGACGGACTCGCAGCGCCTGAGGGTGATCCAAGAGTATCTGATCTTTCTGATTCAGGTGGCGGACCGCATGGCTCATGGCATCGTCGGCGATGAGGATCGCCGGACCCTGATCACCGCCCTCGCCCGCAAGGTGATCGAGCACGTGCAGGACAACAGCCAGGACCTGCTCGGCCCGGGGGACTACGGCCGCCCTTTCATCGATCTCCTAAACACCAGGTCCGATGAGTACGCGGAGCTCCAGCTCACGGACGAGGGGCCGAGCTACCCCTTCCTCCGCCACCTGGGCTACGAGATCCAGTGCATCATGGGCGAGAAGGAAGAAAACCGCTGGGTGATCGACCAAGTCATGGACAAGGACGGCTGGGATGCTTACCGGCAGCTCGCCCGTGCCTTCCAGAACCTCTTCGAGTGATCGTCAGGGTACCACCAGGGCCATCGCGGGACGATCGGGTCCCGCTTAGGGTCAGCCGCGCCGTTTTCCGGAATGCGCGGCGGCTCAGGCCGCGGCCGCGCGGCGACGCGCGATATCGGTCAGGGTCGCGCACAAGACGGAGATCTCCACCGGTTTGAGGACGAAGGCGTCGGCGCCGGCGTCGAATGCACGCTGCCGGTCCTCGCGCAGGGATGAGGCGGACCAGCTCACGATGCCCCCCGTGAACCCTCTCCCCCGCAGCCGCCGGACCAACCCGGTACCCTCCCACTCTTTGAGATAGACATCGACGATCGCGATGTCCGGACGCTGGGCCTCGAACCGACCCCATGCCTCGGGCTCGTCGGCCGCCGTATCCACGGTGAAGCCGGCCTTCGCCAGCAGGCGGCTGTAGAGCCCGCGAATATCATCGCTGTCGTCCACCAGGAGGATCCGCCGCTCGAGGCCGCTCACGGAGGCGGCGACCGGCGCAGCCGCATCAATATTGGGCGCCGGGATCGTGAAGCCGAATACGGAGCCGCCGCCCGGGCGATCCTCGAGCTTCAGCTTGCCGCCCATCAGCTCCACCAACTGGGCGCTGATGGCCAGACCAAGCCCCGCGCCGCGCTTGTTTGCGGCGTGATCCGCCCGCTGAAACGGGAAAAAGATGCGCTCACGGGCCGCTTCGGAGACCCCCGGTCCGGTGTCGCTTACCGCCACCTCCAAACTCCCTCGCTCCCAGCTGAGGATCAAGGCGACAAACCCGCGGTCCGTGTACTTGATCGCGTTTCCGATCAGATTGATGACAACCTGGCGCAGCCGGGTGGCGTCGATCTCGATCCATTCCTGAAGGTCGCCCCTGCGGTGGAATCGAAACTCCAAGCCCTGAGCGGCCGCCAGGGGCTGGAACATGACCTGCATCTCGCGGCAGAACGCGCTGAGCCGCATGGGGACCGGATGCAAGCTCAGCTGCCCCATGTCCAGGCTCGCCCGGTCTAACACCGTCTCGACGAGCGAGAGAAGGTGGTTCGCGTTGGACTCGATCAGCTGCGCGCTCTCGGCGGGGGACAATTCGCCGTCTCGACTTACGTCCGCCAGCAGGGCTACGTGACTGAGAATGGCGGCGAGAGGGGTACGAAACTCGTGGGAGAGTCCCGCGATGAACCGGCTCTTCATCAGGCTGGCCTCCGCCGCGCGCTGGCTCGTCGCATCCAGATCGTCCCGCGCCGCCCGCAGGCTCTCCAGGAGCTTCTGCTGCTCCTTCAGGAGGAGCCGGGCCTCGTTTGCGTCCTGCTGGGCAAGGCGGCGCGCCGCGCGCTCCCGGCTCGCATCCGTCAACAGCAAGCCCTGGTCCGACCCGGTGGGGGTCAAGAGCACGTCCGCGGCGGAACCGCTGGCCGTCTCCACCATGGGCAGATGAATGGCCTCGCCCGCGGCCAGGCCGATCAGGAAGGGCATCAGCTCACGGCAATCCATACCGGGGTTGAGCCCACCGTAGCCGTAGCTGGCAGCATCGCCACTGATCTGCAGGACACCGAATCCCTGGTCCAGCACCACGAAACAGGGTCGCAGCTGATCAGCGAGGATCCTGCGCAGGTGGCAGGCGGTAACGAAGGAGTCCTTCACGCCGCCCGCTCCATCCGCTCCAGCAGACGGGCAAAAGCCCTTTCCACATTTTCTCCCGTGCGCGCGCTACCGCGCAGCCAGCCCTCTCCGGCACCGGCCAGGCGGGCAACCCGCACCTCGTCGAGCTCCTGCCGCTCCGCGAGGTCCACCTTGTTGACCAGGTTCACGCTGGGGATGGCAGGCAGCAGAGACTCAACCGCCGCACGAATCTCCAGTGCCCGCTCAAGGGTCTCCGCGCGGGTCGCATCCGCGACCAGGAGATATCCCGAGGCACCCCTGAGGTAGCGGAGGAAGAGCTCGGTTGGGGTTCCTGTGCCCGCTACGTCCCAGATGGCCAGCCTGCGCGCGCGCCCATCGGCCAGGACGAGATCCCTGGCGTCGACCTTGACACCGACCGTCGTGTGGTAGGTCGTAAGAAAGCTGTCGTGCACAAAGCGGGCGACCAGACTGGTCTTGCCGGTTGCAAAATCACCGAGTACGCAGATCTTTCGGGCTTCCATCGCTGCCAATGAGGCCGATCGGGGATTTTCACTTGCGGTGCCCCGTACCATGCTGACCCGCGTCCCACCCGTTTGACGCCTCGGGATCACTTGGGTCAGATACAGGACCATCCTCCCCCAGATCCCGTTGCAGTGCACCTGCGGCGCCCTAGAGTTGTGATGACCTTCACCCGCCGCCTCGAGCCGGCCGCCCTCCCAAAAAAACCACCGCGCAAACCGACCCCCACCACCGGAGCTTCCGCAACCTCGCCTGCTCCAGTCGCTCCTAGCTTTATCGCGGGCTGAGGAAGCTCTTGCGTCTCGCTGAGCTCGGACGCCCTCTTCCGCTCTTCGCTCCCTGCGGACAAAACTGATGGCTGATGAGCGAAACCGAGACAGAGCGGCAGCCACGAAGCAACTCTCTTGGTAATATGGGTTTTTGTATGGCCACGCCGCCTGCTGTTCCGCCTTGTACTCTTCTGCATCGCGCCGCTCTGCCACAGGGTGGAACAGAAGGGTGGAAGAAGTAGAGCCAGCGCCAAGCGCTGCCTCCAATGTCAGCCGTCATAGGAGCCCATAGACACCCGATGAACGTCGAGCCCACCTCGCCCCCGCATATCGATATAACCGGCGATACCTTAGCGCTGGACCAGCGCGTCCGCGCCCAAGTGCTGGAAGAGGCGACTAGACTGCAGGGTCGCCGCCCCGAGGAGCACCTCGGACTGCGGATCCGCATCATGGAAGAGCTCGACCGAGTACACGGCCATCGCACGCGGTGCGAGATCGTCGTATCCCTCCGGGACCGCCGGCAAGTGGTTGTGCGTGAGGCGAGAAAGCAATCGCACGAGGCGATCGCGCAAGCCTTTGGTACCGTCCAACGGCAGCTGAGGAGGCTGCGGCACCGCACGTTCGAAAGGCCCCCGCTGGCAGCCAACGACGCTTAGCGATGACAGGCCGCCTCGCGGGGCAGCCCGGCGGCAATCGAAAAGCTCTATGCGCCAATAAGCTTGACAATGGCATTGCAGGACATACTGTTCCGATAACCTAGCTTGCCGTTCGGTTACTACCGACGAGGAATGATGGCGGGCTGCCGGATCTGCACAGCGATAACAGCAACAGAGAGCCGGCCATCTGGCCGGCCCCCCTTCGTGGGAGGCGAGAGCTAACTTGGTCGTCAGCCTATTCGGAGGAACTGGCTTCGTCGGCTCTTATGTGGTTGAAGAGCTGATCGCCGGCGGTCACCAGCCGCGACCATTGGTCCGCCCGGGGAGCGAGCCGCGCATGTCTGACCCCGCGAAGCGCGGCTTGGTGTCCGGCGACCTGAGTGACCCGGCGGCAATCATGCGCTGCCTCGAGGGGGCAGAGGCCGTTATCTACCTGGTCGGAATCTTGCGGGAGTTTCCCGATCGAGGCGTCACCTTCGAGGAGCTTCACCACCGCGCGGCGGAGCGCGTGATACGCGCGGCCGAGAGCCAAGGAGTCTCCCGCTTCATCCTGATGAGCGCCAACGGTGTACGGTCCGGCGGAACCGCCTACCAGGCGACCAAGTACCGCGCGGAAGACGCGTTGAAATCCACCGGCCTGGACTGGACCATCTTCCGCCCCTCGGTGATCTTCGGCGATCCGCGGGGACGGATGGAGTTCTGCACTCAGCTGCGACGCGACATCATCGACAGCCCCTTCCCGGCTCCCCTCTTCTACCCGGGCCTGAGCCCCTTGGGCGCCGGAGGCTTCCAGCTCGCCCCGGTGCATGTGCGGGATGTGGCACGGGCCTTCACTCATTCACTCGGGGCCCCGGAGACCACCGGTCGAACCTTTCAGCTGTGCGGGCCTGATCGCCTGACCTGGAAGGAGATCCTGACCACCATCGCGGCGGCGGTCGGCAGGACCAAGCTGATGCTCCCGGTTCCCGCGATGATGATCCAGGCAGTGGCCTCCATGCTGGACAGCCATCCCTGGTTCCCGATCACGCGAGATCAGCTTGCCATGCTCTTGGAAGGCAACGTCTGCGATGAGCCGGGCGCCTTCGATCTGCTCGGAATCGAGCCCGCGAGGTTTGGAGTTGAGACCCTCACGTACCTAATCGCACAGTAAGCGTTCACCCCTTTTGTAAAGCGGGGACTGACCGGACAGGCCGCACGAGGGGGACGGAGACCCAGCCGCCCCGCGGCCAACGGATGATCCGGACCGCCTCGGACCTGTATACTGGCGGGGCACAGGGATCCGCCGCTTATCGCCATCTCTCCGAGGCGTGTAAGCGCTCGGTCCACACGACACTCCCTACTCAGCCGCCATGCCATAGCCCTCGTAGCTCAGCAGGATAGAGCAATCGCCTCCTAAGCGATAGGTCGTGGGTTCGAATCCCGCCGAGGGCGCCATCTTGCTTTTACCCCTCGAAATCGCAGCTAACGCATTGACCGGGCAGGTGTAAATCGGGGTTCGAACACCCTCTTTCTTCTTGTAGGCCGGTCGGCCTTCAAAAAGCATCTTTACCACCGCCTGCTTGTGGGCGGGTTTATCCGAACGCCAAAGATTCATTGGGTTTTCGAGGAACCGCAGGGCGGGTTCGAACTCTTGCGAGGGTATGCGGGTTTCGTTGGCTGTTGCGCTGAGCTGTTCCGCCAGGAGCAGCTTTTCACGGGACAGTTTTTCGACCCGGCGTTCATAGCTAGCAATTAAGGATTCGCTCTGTCCCTCAACGATGCGGTCCAGCAGGGTTTCGATTTGGCGGTCGATCTCGGTCACGCGGTTCTTAGACTCGGCGCGGCTGGTTTCGCTGGCGGCGCGTTCCCCTCGCGCCAAGGCGTCCAGAGTCTCAACAAAACGTTCGAACATTCTCCGCGCAGGTGTGATTTGGTCAATGATCGTGTCGAAATCGGATTCCAGATCGGCTCGGCGGATAGAATTCCGATAGCTCGAACAGCCCTTGGTCGGGCACAGGTAGTAAGGATGTTTGTCGCCGGTCTTGCTAGTGGACCAGCAAGCCGTCAGCGGCATGCCGCAATCGGCGCAGACCACAAAGCCGCGCAGCGGGAAGTCGGCGCTAATGTCTTTACGGGCGGGCGCTTTTGTACGGACGCGCAGGCGTTGCTGAATCCGCTCGTAGGTCGCGAGCGAGATCAGGCCCTCATGCTGGGCCTTACGGAATGTCACGCCCCAGCGCGGCAGTTCAAGGTATCCGGCATAAAGCGGCTGGGTCAGCAGGTCCTTGATCCGCTGATTGCGGATTTCGCCCGTGGGAAGGTCTTTCGGATAGTCCGGCTGGCGTTCCAGAAAGCGCTTCACCTCGACTTGTGAGCCGAACCGGCCAGAGGCAAAACCCTCCAGGGCTTCGGTGACGATGGAGGCCAGCGGTTCGTCGCGGACCATGACTTTGCCCTGGCCGGGCTGATGCGCGAAGCGGTAGCCGCGTGGAGCCCAGAACACCCAATAACCGTTCATAGCGCGGGCGCGCATGCGGTTTTTCGTTTGCTCGGCGTTCTTCTGGCGCTGATGCTGGCTGACGCTCGCCAGCAGGTTTTCGACCAGGATCGAGTCGCTGTCCTCCCCGAACTCCACCGAGGGACTTTCCAGCCGGGCACCGGCGCTCGCAATGGCTTCGCGCAGATCGAGGTGGGCCTTGATGTCCCGCGCCAGACGGCTGATGTCGTCGATGACAACAACAAAGCTTTGCGCGTGAGCGTGTTCCTTGAGATAAGAGAGCATCGCCTGCATGCCGGGACGGGTCGTGATGCCGCCGGACACCGCTTCATCGACGAAAACCCGGTCCACGTCATAACCCTTCATGCGGGCGAATTCACGGCAGCGGGTTTCCTGCGATCCCAGGCCCTGGCCTTTGCGGACCTGTGCGGCAGACGACACGCGGGCATAGATGACGGCTTGCGTGTTTAGCGGTTGGATGGCGGCGTTCGTAGGCATGATCCCAACATAGAGGAATTTGGTTCCGGCTGGCACCAGTGTCCGTCAGACTGTGGAAACAATCCACAGCCCAGGGTTCGAACTTTCTCCTATGGGGTTGTTTTGTAGGACAAAGTGCACGGACGTACTACATGCCTTCGCGCTGTGCGCAAGATGTGCGCTGTACTACATTCGTGCCTCATTCCGTCCAGCGCCATCTTGGCAACGGGGGCACAGCCCCCCGTTGCATCCCCCCAAATCCCTGAGCCAACGGCTCAGGGATTGCCAGCGCGTCCGTCCGGGATATATGGGGGCCCTCCCGGACACGCTGGCAGGGCGAGTGGCTGCCAACCGAACCTTGTCAACCAAACAAAAAAGTAGCAACTTGTCCTCCTAAGGCTGCAAATCTACGCAATACTTTTCTCGCATTAGAAGGAAGGGAGCGGATGGAAGAGATTCATAACTCGCAGGATGATCTGAAACCAATCAACTTAGTCGATTGTGGACTTGACGATGTTGTGGCGGCTTTGCTTGCACGGCAGCCTATTGCCACGACGACGGATGGCGCGCACTTCACTCTGGACAATGACAACGCCAGAAAAATCTTCGCCTATTACGCCCGAAACCGAACTCTTTGGCCGCAAAACAAACCCGTACAGGCCAACGAAATCGCAGAGGTGCTAAAAGCCCTTCTGAACGATCCTCCTGCTCGCAAAGAAACCGGGGCTGCGGACACGAAACCCATCCACCTCTGGAAACTCCGGCGTATCGAAGCGCACCGCTTTGCTGGTTTACACAGGCATTGCGGCGAACAGGGTGACGACCCTGATGCTTTTGTTCTCGATATTGAGCGCGATGTCACATTAGTCAGCGGATTCAATGGTGCGGGCAAAACCGCCCTGCAAAACGTAATCATCTGGTGTCTGACGGGTAAAGCCTTACGATCCCAGCATATGCCCGACGAAATCCACGAACCCATGGACGTGTCTCGAACCGGCGACAGAGATAATCAGGGGGACAGTGAAGCTGAAGGTGATTTGTCACTTCCGCCAGTCGTGCCGATACCGTCCGGTGCCGACCTTGAAGCGCTCGGCGACCAGCCGAAGATAGATAGCTGGGCGCAGCTCACCTTCCAAGAGGAAGTGTCGCAGGATATATGCACCGTGCGCCGTGAGTTGACCGTCAGTTCCCGTGGCAAAATCGGCATGAGCGTCACAGGGCTTGAACAGCTGGGCTTTCCGACCTGGCTATTGAAACGGGCACGCTTATGCCTGGCATCGCGGCCCATATGCGATTTGATGAGCATACGACCTTCGCCCAAGCAATCGCGCAGCTTACAGGTCTCAAGCCTCTAGAAG
>JARRNE010000034.1:0-2626 GCA_037385305.1 Chromatiaceae bacterium
AGGGTATGAGATTTGACAGAAATCGCCTTAACACCCGAAGGATATAGCCGATCTGCGACGTCCGTATGTCCGGTTTGCGACGCGGATGTTGCGATACGCGGATGATTCCCTGGCGAAACGAAATCAGGCAGTTGGCCACGGCTTACCGCCTAGGGGCACGGGCTACGGCGGGGTCGGTAGGAGCGGCGTGAATCGCATCATGGTTCAGACGGTCCGCGGCCGCTAGTATGGGACAGCTGGGGAAAAGACTCAGCCAGCAACCCCGAGTGCCAAGCAGGGGGAAACATAACGCATGCTTCCCAGCTACGTCCCGCATCCAGAGCGCGAAGTCAGGATCCGCAGTGCGGTGTCCGCCATCAAGGCCCTGTTGCCGCTGGACCTGTACGCACGCCACAAGCAGGAGCTGATTTCGCTCTGTCTGTGCAAGATTACCGAAGTGGACGGCAAGTGGAACACACGCTATCGAACGCAAGCCGCAACTTCGGAGAGGTCCGCGAGCAACCTTCGACACGAGCACGTCTTCTCCCGGCGGGCTCTCGTCGAGAGGCTCTTGGAAAGCCCGACTCGCCTGGATGGGATTCTTCGCTCCGTCATCGGCTGCGTGGTTACCACCAAGGAGCACGCACTGTTGAAGGTGTTTTCCCACAAACACACCGACGTCGACGGCTGGAGGCGATTTGAGAAGGCTGGCCTGAAGGTACTCGACCTTCTGGTGGAGGCAGAGGCCGATTTGACCGAACTGTCGGCGTCTGACGCACACGGCCCGGAAACGGGCGAAGGCTTTCAGATCCCTTCGGCACGCAATGGTGCGACGGATTTGGTGAGCATCGTGGACGGAAAGGTCGATGTGAACTTTACAGGCGAAACGGAGGGGAAGATTGTCCTGCAGGAATTGCGATTGCGGAGGAAGGCTTACAACCTTCGGAAATACGCAATTAACGAGCAACAGCGGGCGCTGCTGGACACCTACGCCGGCGAGTTGGAGAAGCAGGGGCGAGCAGACCAGGATCCCGGAGGGTCTCCTGGGGCCTCGGACGACCAAACGGGAGCTTTGGACGCAAGCCGAGCGAGACTTGCCCAAGGTCTTGCACCCTTGGAAAGGGAGAAGCGGCAAATCGAGGGCGTCCTGCAGACGATCGAGTCCGTGATCGTGCAGGTCGAATCAGAGATGTTGATACGCGACCTTCTCAAGTCGCCCGCGGCAAAGTGAGTGTCGAGAAGGGAGACGGCCCGTGCGGCCCGGCTTCATTCCGCCTTGGGGGAACCCTGGTCCTGTATTGCCGTGATTACCGGACGCAAACCCGCGTGGCCTGCGGGTTGATCACCGATTGCCTCGGTTTGGCAAGCGATTCTGCTGGAACTTGGTGCCACGGGTCGGAGTCGAACCGACACGGTATCGCTACCGGTGGATTTTGAGTCCACTGCGTCTACCAATTTCGCCACCGTGGCGGCAAGCTGGAAATATACCAAATCCGGGTGCCCCCACAATGCACCTTCCTCGCGGAGGATCTTCCTCGATGCGGCGATGATTCCGCATGATGCGGCGTTCCGACTTCTGTTTCGATCTTCCTTCCGAGCTGATTGCCCAGCGCCCATCACGGACGCGCGGGGAGAGCCGCCTTCTCGCAGTGCATGGACCCACGGGGGAGACGCGGGATCTCGCCTTCGCCGATCTTCCGCGCCTTCTTCGCCCGCCCGATGTCCTGGTTTTCAACGATACTCGGGTGATGCGGGCGCGTCTTTTCGGCCGCAAGCGGTCCGGCGGGCGTGTGGAGATCCTCATCGAGCGGCTGGAGGCAGCGGACTTAGCCATTGCACATCTGCGTGCGAGCAAGTCTCCCGAGGCAGGGACACGCATTTTGCTCGAAGGAGAAGAGCACCTGGATGTTCTGAGCCGGGAAGGGGATCTCTTCCGCCTTCGCTCGCGGGGCTCCAGCTTCACCGAGCTTATGGAGCGCCACGGCCACATGCCGCTCCCTCACTACATCGAGCGATCGGACGACGCCGCGGACTTGGAGCGGTACCAGACGGTCTATGCGCGCCGGGAGGGGGCGGTGGCGGCCCCGACGGCGGGGCTCCATTTTGACACAGCCATGCTCGTTCACCTCGCGCAAGAGGGAATTGCCTTCGCGTACATCACCCTGCACGTAGGGGCAGGTACCTTCCAACCCGTGCGGGCGGACGAGCTGGATGAGCACGTCATGCATGCAGAGTGGCTCGAGGTAGACGAGGCGGTCTGCCGGCGCATAGCGGAGACCCGATCGGCTGGTGGGAGAGTCGTGGCGGTGGGCACGACGAGCGTGCGCGGCCTCGAGACCGCCGGGGCAAACGGAGGTCTCCAGCCGTTCTGCGGAGATACGCGTCTCTTTATCCGGCCCGGTTATCGCTTCCGCGTGGTTGACGCCATGCTCACCAACTTCCATCTGCCCGAGTCCACCCTGCTGATGCTGGTCGCTGCCTTCGCGGGGCACGAACAGGTGATGTCCGCCTATCGCCATGCTGTCATCGACCGCTATCGCTTCTTCAGTTACGGCGACGCCATGTTTCTGACGCGACGCGACTGATGGTCGCCTCCGTCGGTGCGGCGGCAGTCTCGCCGAGGGGCGGACCTGTGGGAGTGAGCGGG
>JARRNE010000034.1:2632-20832 GCA_037385305.1 Chromatiaceae bacterium
GGGGACGTCGCGCTCAAGTTACCACCAAAGGAGGATGGAGGAGTGTACTGAACCACGGGGGTGATTCAGTACATAAATAGTTTCTTAAATTCCTAAGGTCCTGTCAAGCCCCCTCCGGCCAAATTTTTTCCAAGACCTGTTGCTGCGTCGCCACAGTTACCGACGAGTGCCTGCCGCCCTCTGCGGGTAGGCGATCCCGCAACCGCCCAGTCCGCAGTAGCCTCCCGGGTTTTTCGCAAGGTATTGTTGATGGTAGTCCTCCGCATAGTAGAGCTCTGGCGCGTCAAGAATCTCCGTCGTGATGTCGCCTCGTCCTGCCCTTCG
The DNA here is from genome assembly GCA_037385305.1 of Chromatiaceae bacterium. Lineage (GTDB taxonomy): Bacteria > Pseudomonadota > Gammaproteobacteria > Chromatiales > Chromatiaceae > JARRNE01. The sequence goes on from JARRNE010000034.1 coordinate 2,957, forward strand.
CAGAGCCTTCTGGTAGTCGGCGCGGCTGCCTTCTGCCGCCGCCATCTGGTGCGTCCCGTAGGTGTAAATTCCCGACCGGTACTGAGTTCCCACATCGTTTCCCTGGCGCATGCCCTGGGTCGGATCATGGCCCTCCCAGAACTGTCGCAGAAGGTCCTCGTAAGCGATACTCCGGGGATCGAATACCACGCGGACCACCTCATTGTGGCCCGTGGAGTGGGTTGCCTGTGAGAAGGTGCCGATTCGTCACAGGCATGGCGCGGTCGCGGCCCTTCAGCGCTTCTTGGGGGGTAGGCATCGATGTCTTCTTCCGGAGCATGAACACGGATCTGCCCTCCAGCCTGGGATCACTGGGCAACATGCCCTATCTTTTCCGTAGTTCCGATTGCGGGAAGATTGGGGTTTCATCGACCGTTGCAACGATGAGGGACCAAAGGCGTTTCGAGCTCGTGACTATCGATCTGGACGACACCGTCTGGCCGAGCATGCCGGTTCTCCAGCGCGCGGAAGAGGCGCTTTACCGTTGGCTGCAGCGGGCCGCGCCCGCGTTGGCCGATGCCCATCACGAGCACAGCCTGCGTCAGCACCGTCTGGGCTTGATGCGCGAGCGCCCGGAGATCGCCCACGACATCACCCGTTTGCGCCTGGAGTCCCTTCGTCTCCTGCTCAGGGAGCATGGGTACGACCCTCAGCTCGCGGAGCAGGCCGTCACGGTGTTCCTGCACCACCGCAATCAAGTGCAACCTTATCCTGAGGTCGCGGGGGTCCTAGGCGAGCTGAGGGGGCGCCACCGGCTGATCTCTGTCACGAACGGGAACTCAGATCCGGACCGCACGCCTCTGCGTGGCCTATTCTCCGGGTCCCTTTCCGCTGCCGCGGCCGGGGCGGCCAAGCCGGATCCCGCCATCTTCCGCATTGCCCTCGACTGGGCCGGCGCGCGAGCGGAGCAGGCAGTCCATGTGGGAGACGACCCCCGACTCGACGTGGCGGCCGCCCGAGCCACCGGCATGGCGGCGGTCTGGGTCAACCGGGGGGGACAGGCCTGGCCCTCGGACCTGGAGCCCCCCGACGCGGAGGTGGCCGACCTGAGAGGGCTCGCCGACTGGATCCGAGGGGAAGGGTTTGCGCTTTGAGGTCCTGGCGACTCTCGGGGGGGCACGTCGCGGCCGCCTGACGTTCGATCGAGGGGAGGTGGACACACCCGCCTTCATGCCCGTCGGCACCTACGGGGCGGTCAAGGCGCTGACCCCGGAAGAGCTTGCCGCGGGTGGGACCCAGATCCTTCTCGGAAACACCTTTCACTTGATGCTCCGGCCGGGCCTCGACGTGATTGGCCGGCACGCAGGCCTGCACCGCTTCATGCACTGGGAGCGGCCTATCCTCACAGACTCCGGTGGGTTCCAGGTCTTCAGCCTCGGTGAGCTTCGAAGGATCAGCGAGGAGGGGGTGCGCTTCCGCTCACCCGTGGACGGCAGTTCCGTGTTCCTGAGCCCGGAGGTCTCCATGGGGGTGCAGCGGGCCCTGGGAGGCGACATCGTCACGATATTTGACGACTGCACCCCCTATCCGGCGGACGAGGGGCGGGTACGGGCTTCGATGGAGCTTTCGCTGCGTTGGGCCGCACGCAGCCGCGAGGCCCATGGCGACAATCCGTCCGCCCTGTTTGGCATCGTGCAGGGGGGAATGCACGAGGAGCTACGGGACGCTTCCCTTGCGGGGCTGCAGGCCATCGGCTTCGACGGCTACGCGGTTGGCGGGCTGTCCGTTGGTGAGCCGGCGGCAGACCGGCTGCGCATCCTGGATCACCTGGCCACCCGCCTGCCGGTGGGTCGCCCGCGCTATCTGATGGGGGTGGGCACACCGGAGGACCTGGTCGAGGGGGTGCGCCGGGGCATCGACATGTTCGACTGCGTTCTGCCCACCCGCAACGCCCGCAACGGGCACCTCTTCACCCAGGAGGGTGTCGTCAAGATCCGCAACGCCCGTTATCGAATGGACGAAGGTCCGTTGGATCCCCTTTGCGAGTGCTACACGTGCCGGCACTACAGCCGCGCCTATCTGCGCCATCTCGATCGCTGCAACGAGATCCTGGGCGCTCGCCTCAACACCCTCCACAATCTCCATTATTACCATAGCCTGATGAGCTCCCTGCGCGAGGTCATTGCGGCCGGGCGCCTCGCGGCCTTTGTCGACGACTTCTATGCCCGCCGCGCGCCAGGCTAGGCGCGGTTGTGGTTGCCTGTATCTTTGCCCGGGCTGTGCCATAATGCGCGGCCGACCGTGGTCAGCCATCGCCGCTGAATCCCCGAGGAACTATCACATGAGTTTTTTTGTATCTGACGCCCTCGCAGACGCACCTGCTGCCACCGGTGGCGACCCCCTATTGGGTCTGCTCTTTCCGATCGGCCTCGTCGTGCTTTTGTACTTCCTGATGATCCGTCCCCAGGTGAAGCGTCAGAAGGAGCACAAGAAGATGGTGGAAGCGCTGGCGAAGGGTGACGAGGTGACAACGTCGGGTGGGCTGTTGGGCCGTATCACGGAGCTGGGAGATAACTTTGCCCAGATCGAGGTGGCGGAGAACGTCAACGTCAAGATCCGCCGCACGGCGGTGGAGTCCGTGCTGCCCAAAGGCTCGCTTAAAGAGCTCTGACGGGGCGATCCCGCTGTCCGCTTCACATAGCTCATCTGTTGGCCAAAGGGGGATGGAGGCCGCCCTCGCGGACGGTCGCCGGGCTTGATGCTGCCCGCGCAGGGGATGCCGCCCACCTCCCGCCGCTCGATGTGAGATGGAATCCCGATGAACCGATATCCGTGGTGGAAGAACCTGCTCATACTCGCCGTGGTTCTGGCGGGCCTTATCTTCGCCTTGCCCAACATGTTTTCCCAGGATCCTTCGATCGAGGTGAGCGCGGCGCGCGGCAGCAAGGTCAGCAGTGCTACCGTGGGTGAGCTCAAGGCCGTCCTGGAGAACGCCGGGGTGCCCTACAAAGGAGTCCAGACACTGAAGGACGACCGGCTGCTCGTGCGCTTCGGGACCTCCGGCAATCAGCTCGAGGGGCAGTCAGCAATCGAGGCGGCCCTGGGCGACCGCTACCACACTGCGCTAACCCTGTCCCCGGATCTTCCAGGGTGGGTACGCTTCCTTGGCTTACGGCCCATGGTCTTGGGTCTGGATCTCCGCGGCGGTGTGCACGTCGTGATCGACGTGGACATGGACGCGGCCATCGATCAGGCATTGGAGCGGTATACGGACGATATCCGAAGCCTGTTGCGCAAGGAGAGGATCCGCTACCTCGGTGTCACCCGGGACAAAGGGCGGCTCGCGGTGCGGTTCGGCGATGCCCAGACGCGGGACCGTGCCGATTCGCTGATCCATGAAGAGATCCCGGACCTGGAGCTCGACACCGGCGAGGAAGGCCAGAGCTATTACGTCTATGCGTCCATGACGCCGTCGAGCGTGGCGTCGGTGAAGAAGTTCGCCCTGCAGCAGAACATCACGACCCTGCGCAACCGGGTCAATGCCCTCGGCGTCGCCGAGCCCATCATCCAGCAGCAAGGGGATCGCCGAATCGTCGTGGAGCTGCCAGGCGCCTCCGACCCGGGACGTATCAAGGACATACTGGGTGCAACGGCGACGCTGGAGTACCGCCTGGTGGACACCGAGCACAGCGTGGAGGACGCCGTGAACGGCCGGGTACCGCCCAGCGACAAGCTCTACAAGGACCGAAGCGGCCGTCCCATCCTCCTGCAGCGGCGTGTGATCGTGACCGGCAACGAGATCACGGATGCGTCGGCGGGCTTCGACCAGCGGACCGGGCAGCCTGCCGTCTTCGTCAGTCTGGACGCCCAAGGGGCGCGGCGCATGCGCAACGTGACCACGGAGAACGTGGGCAAACCCATGGCGGTGGTCTTCATCGAGAACCGCACTGAGACCCGCTTGGTCGACGGAAAGCCGGTGAAGCGCAAGGTCCGCACCGAGGAGGTGATCAGCGTCGCCAACATCCTCGAGCCGTTCGGACGCCGGTTCCAGACCACGGGCCTTGACAGCTCCCGAGAGGCCCATGACCTGGCGCTCCTCCTGCGGGCGGGCGCTCTGGCCGCTCCCATCGAGATCGTGGAGGAGCGCACGATCGGCCCGAGCCTCGGGCAGGACAACATCAATCAAGGCTTCGAATCCGTCGTGATCGGCTTCATCCTGGTTGTGCTCTTCATGGCCTTCTACTACAAGGTGTTCGGCTTGGTGGCCGACACCGTGCTGATAGTCAACCTGATCCTCGTGGTGGCCGTGCTGTCTCTGCTGCAGGCGACGCTCACGCTCCCCGGCATTGCGGGCATCGTCCTCACCGTGGGCATGTCCGTGGACGCCAACGTCCTGATCTACGAGCGTATACGCGAGGAGCTGCGCAACCGCAATACGCCCCAGGCGAGCATCCAGGCGGGCTATGACAAGGCCCTGTCGACCATCGTGGACGCCAACCTCACGACTCTGATCGCGGCAATCACCCTGTTCAGCTTCGGCACAGGCCCCGTCAAGGGCTTCGCGGTCACCCTCTTCATCGGCATCCTGACCTCCTTGTTCACCGCCATCATGGGAAGCCGCGCGATCGTAAATCTGCTTTACGGCGGCAAGCGCCTTCAAACCCTGCCGGTGTGAGCGGAACCTTCAGATGAGATTCTTCAAGCGGACCAACATCGACTTCATGCGGTATCAGTGGCCGGCGCTGGTGCTGTCCACAACGATCAACCTGCTAGCCATCGGTTCGTTCTTCTTTCAGGGGCTCAATTTCGGCCTGGACTTCACGGGCGGCACGGTCATCGAAGCGGGCTACAAGCAGCCGGTTCAGCTCTCCGAGGTCCGCTCGGCGCTGGCGAAGGCCGGGTACTCCGAAGCGACCGTGCAGCATTTCGGCAGCTCCCGTGACGTCCTGATCCGGCTGGCGCCGAAGAATCAGGTGGAGAGCACCGCCGCGGTGAGCGATCGGGTGTTCCGGGCACTCAGCGCGGCGGCTAAGGGGCAGGTGGATCTGCGGCGCGCGGAGTTCGTGGGGCCAGAGGTCGGGAGCGAGCTTGCCGAGAGCGGTGGGCTCGCGGTCCTCTACTCGCTGATCGGCATCCTGATCTATGTCTGGCTGCGCTTCGAGTGGCGGTTCTCCGTCGGGGCCATCATCGCGACCATACACGACACGATCGTGACGGTCGCCGTATTCTCCTTATTCCGGATCGAGTTCGACCTCACGGTCCTGGCGGCCGTGCTTGCAGTGATCGGCTACTCGCTGAACGACACGGTCGTGATCTTCGATCGAATCCGGGAGAATTTCCGCAAGATTCGCAAGGGAACGGTCCTGGAGGTCGTCAACCTGTCTATCAACGAGACGATGTCCCGCACCATCATCACGTCCGGGACTACTCTAGTGGTAGTGCTCGCCCTGTTCTTCTTTGGCGGCCAGGTCATTCACGGCTTTGCCCTCGCCATGCTCGTGGGTGTCGCGGTGGGCACCTACTCGTCGATCTATGTCGCGAGCAGCGCGGCGGTGATGCTCGGGATCAGCAGGGCGGATCTGATGCCCGTCAAGAAGGAAGGGGCACAGCTCGACCAGCTGCCCTGAGGGACCGAATCGGTTTACCACGCCTCAGGCCGGCAGGCTTGGGCTGAGAAACGGCCGGATGCGGGACAGCATTCCTTGCTGGATCTTGAGATTTCCGGCCACCACGTTCCCGGTCTGGAGGTGGCGGTCCCCCCCTGAGAGATCGCTCACCGCGCCGCCGGCCTCGCTCACCAGGAGTGCGCCCGCGGCAAAGTCCCATTGGGCAAGCGCGAGCTCCCAGAAGCCGTCCAGGCGGCCCGCAGCCACGTAGGCGAAGTCGAGGGCTGCCGAGCCGGGTCGACGAATCCCGGCGGTGTCTTGCATCATCGCCTTGAGCATGCCGAGATAGGCGTCGACGTGGGTTTGGTCCCGGAAGGGAAATCCGGTCCCGATGAGGGCGCCTTCGAGGCTGGTCCGGCCAGCCACCCGCAGCCGGCGGTCGTTCAGCTGGGCACCCTGGCCTCGACTGGCCGTGAACATTTCCTCTCGCAGGGGATCGTACACCACCGCCTGCTCCAGCCGCTCCCGGTATTTCAGGGCGATGGAGACAGAGAATTGAGGAAATCCATGAAGATAGTTGGTGGTGCCGTCCAAGGGGTCGATCACCCACTCGTAAGCGCTGCCCTCGTGGGTGCCGCTCTCCTCCGCGAGGATGGCGTGTCCCGGGAACTTGGTGCGCAGCTCTTGGATGATGGCTGCCTCTGCGCTACGGTCGACCTCGCTCACGAAGTCGTTGCGACTTTTCGAGGCGACGGCGACCTGATCCGCGTGCTCGAAGTACCGTAAGAGGATGCGCCCGGCGTGCCGGGCGGCGCGGGTGGCGATATTGAGCATGGGATGCATGGCTCCGAAAGATACCCGATGCCCTAGGCTCATTAAAGCTTGACAATGAGGCGATGTGCTGAAGAACCCGGTGATTCATGAGTGCAGGGAATCCGGATTGGCTCGATCGGATTCGGATCGTCCTGGTCGAGACCACTCACCCTGGCAACATCGGCGCTGTGGCGAGGTCCATGAAGACGATGGGCCTGACCCGTCTGTGTCTCGTGCGACCCCGGCAGTTTCCGAACGCGGAGGCTCTAGCTCGTGCCTCCGGCGCGGACGACGTGCTTGCTCGGGCGCAGGTCCATGAGGGACTGACGGATGCCCTCTGTGGATGCCGCTTGGTGGTCGGGGCGAGCGCGCGGCTACGGACCGTGGAGTGGCCTTTGCTGGATCCGAGGGAATGCGCAAACAGACTGGTGAGCCAGGCGGGGCAAGGGGAGGTGGCGCTGGTCTTCGGTCGCGAGAGCTCGGGCCTGACAAACGAGGAGCTGGCTGTCTGTCACTACCTGGTGCGAATCCCGGCCAATCCCGCATTCAGCTCTTTGAACTTGGCGGCGGCGGTACAGGTCTTGTGCTATGAGATCTACCTTAGGGCCTCTCGCCCATCTGATGAAGTCCCGGCGGACGAGACGCGTGATCTGGCCACCGCCGAAGCGATGGAGGGCTTCTATGGGCATCTGACGCGGGCGCTCGTGGACATCGGCTTTAGCGATCCCGAGCAGTCCGGCCAACTCCTGCGGCGCTTGCGGCGACTGTTCAACAGGGCGCGCCTGGACTGGGTCGAGCTCAACATACTTCGGGGCATCTTGAGCGCCGCTCAGGGCAAGAAGACGCCCGGGCGGTTTCGTCGGAGTGGTGGGTCCCACCCCTCTCGGATTACGGATGAGGCAGCGGACGGTGCTGAGGGCTGAACAGGCAGTGCCGTTCCGCGGCGAGAAGGTTTCCATGTTTCAGCGATTGCGAGAAGACATCGTCTGCGTGTTCGAGCGTGATCCCGCGGCACGTACGGCCTTCGAGGTGATCACCACCTATCCTGGCCTGCATGCGGTCATGTTGCATCGGTTGGCTCATGGCTTATGGACCCGCGGCGTCAAGTGGCCGGCACGTCTGGTCTCCAATCTGGCACGCCTGCTCACGGGCATTGAGATCCATCCGGGGGCGTGTATCGGGCGCCGCTTCTTCATCGATCACGGCATGGGGGTGGTGATCGGGGAGACCGCGGTGATCGGGGACGATTGCACCCTTTACCATGGTGTCACCCTGGGTGGAACGAGCTGGGAAAAGGGTAAGCGGCATCCGACATTAGGGCGGGATGTAATAGTTGGGGCCGGCGCGAAGGTGCTTGGCCCCATCGAGATTGGTGACGGGGCTCGCATCGGCTCCAACGCGGTTGTGGTCAAGTCGATTCCCAACGGCGCCACAGTGGTTGGCGTCCCCGGTCGGGTCGCCGAGCGCCACAGCGACCAGAAGCAGGAGCAGCGCTCGGCGACGGCGAAACGGATCGGATTCGACGCCTATGGTGCGACCCGCGATGCCCCGGACCCGGTGGCCCACGCGATCAATTGTATGCTCGACCACATCCATCTCATGGATCAGCGGCTGGCGGCAATGTCCAAGGCGCTGGAGCAGAATGGCATTACCGAGCACGTCGACCTCCTCCCGGGGCTGGAGTCTTGCGAGATCGTCTCCGTGGGCGCGGCAGAGGAGCCGGACGATAGGTCGCCAAACCGGGCCTAAAGGCCATGGCGCGAGCGCCACCCCAGACAATGCAAGTCGCTGCCGCCATGCCCGTTTCCCTCACCCCGGCCCTCTCCCAGTGGGCGAGGGTGACAGGGAGCGCGCTACGCGCGACTCTCATCGTAAGGGAGGCGATGCGTCAAAATTTATCACTGTTGTCGGGCATTGTAGTATCCCTTTGTTTTCAGACGCAGCAGGAGCGATAGATCCGTGAGACTCACCACGAAAGGACGCTATGCCGTCACCGCCATGCTGGATCTCGCCATCCATCACGGTCAGAGACCGATCGCCTTGGCGGATATCGCGCAGCGGGAGGGTATTTCCCTCTCCTACCTGGAGCAGCTCTTCGCCCGCTTGCGCCGGCGGTCTTTGGTCACCAGTGTCCGCGGACCGGGGGGCGGCTATAATCTGGCCCGTGACGCCAGGGAGATCTTTGTGGCAGAGGTTATCGCGGCGGTGGACGAGAACGTGGACACAACGCGCTGCGGCGGCGCCCACAACTGCCAGAACAACGGGCCCTGCCTCACGCACGACCTCTGGCGCGACCTGAGCGATCGCATTTACGAGTATCTGAACCGCATCAGCCTTCAGGACCTGGTGGACAGACAAGGGGTGCGCGAGGCTACGGCGCGGTTGGACGGTGTGGTGCGGGAGGTTCGGGGAGACGGCGTGCGCGTCGACCCGGTCTCGGCGGGCGCTTGAGCGCTCTATAGGGGCGGGCGGGGCGGATCTACCGCTCACGTCAGGCTTCAATCTCTCCCCCAGCTGGCTCGCGTGAAGGGGCTACTGGGCCGCAAGTCTCTCCCGGCGGGCCTGGAATTTGTGGGATCGGCCCTACCGGGCGGCCAATACCTAAACTGGCGTCAACCGGGCGCGGCATTCAGATCTCCCGACGGCTCTCGGGTCGGGTTTGAGTAGCATCGGGGGCATCCTTCGGGGCTGTATCTCTGATTGTGACGCCTCGGCCCGTGCTGCTTGTCCGTGCGGCGGAGGTGGGCCCCGGGGGGCTTTAGCATTGTTCCCAGGGGAGCCCGCGAAAGCGCCAGCCCCCGACGGTGTTTCGACGGTGATGCTCGTCGAGCTCGCCCTCGAAGCCCTCGTTGACGTGGAATACATTCTGCAGTCCGCTCCTCACGAGGGCCTTGCCTGCCTCGAGGGATCGCTTTCCGCTCCGGCAGATCAGGATCACAGGCGTGCCATTGGCGTCAGGCGAGCAAACGGCGCCGCCAAGCAGCAACTTGCGTATTTCTGCCTCGAAGTGGGGGTTCACCGTCCATTCAGGTTCGTCGATCCACGGGACGTGAACAGCGCCCGTCGGGTGGCCAACGAACAAATATTCCATGGTCGATCGGATGTCTACCAGGAAGGCTTGAGGGTCTTCTTGCAGCATTTGCCAAGCCTGAGCCGGAGTCACGCTCTTTAGACTTGTCTCGCTCATGATGTCAGTTCTCCGACGTAGGGGGCCGCATCCGATCTGCCGAAAACAAGGCCGTCTAGGAGCTGCATCCCTTGGAAGGCGTTGATGCCATTGAGCCCGCTCAGCGCTGGCCTCCCGCTGCCGATGAGCCACCGAGTTGGACGGCTTCTCGGGTATTACATGCTGCAGGTCCCGAATAAGCAGCGGCGCAATGCGCTCATCAACATCCGCCTCTGTCTACCCGAGCTCAGCGAGCATGAGGCGCTTCGGTTCAGGGAACGGAGCCTCGCGGAGTACGGCAAGACCTACCTGGAGATTGCCCACTTGTGGCTTCGTCCGGCCGAGCAGGTGTTATCCCTGATTCGAGGAGTCTCGGGTGGCGAGCTCGTGGAGAGGAAGAGTGGGCATGGGGTGATTGTCCTGTCCCCACATCTCGGGGCCTGGGAGCTGGCCGGCCTCTATCTCTCTTCCTTGGGACCCACGACCACATTCTACAAGCCGCAGCAGTTCCTCGATTCGATGATACAAGCCGCACGGGGCCGCCGTGGCGCGACCCTCGCCCCGACCACCGCCCATGGCATCCGCAAGCTAATTCAGGCCCTACGACGCGGGGAGTATGTCGGAATCCTGCCAGATCAGGAGCCCAAAGGAAAGACAGGGGCGGTATTTGCACCGTTCTTTGGGGTTCCGGCCTACACCATGCTGTTGGTAAACCGGCTTGCCAGAGCCACTGGCGCTCGCGTGGCATTCCTGTTTGCCGAAAGGCTCTCGGCGGGACGCGGTTATCACATCCATTGCATTGAGGCGCCTGCAGAGGTCTCCGCGCACGACGAGGTGGAGGCAGCAACGGCCCTCAACCTCGGCATCGCGCAATGTGTCCGAGTGTGCCCAGAACAATACATCTGGCCCTACAAGCGATTTCGGACCCGCCCGCCAGGGTTCCCCCAAGTGTATCAGGGGCCACTTTAAGGCGATTGCCGGAAAATCTTATACCGGATTGCGCCGGATTTTCGTTCGCCTTCAAGGAGCGCCGCCGTCGAGCCTACACGGAGGTATCGACGGCGTGTCCTGACGGGCCGCACTCGACCCTGGCCCTGCAGCTGAGTTATCGCGTTAATCGCCTTACCCAATGAGGTTTCGGAGAGTCAGATCACTCGATTGTGGCTGTGGTTGAATCGCTCTCGCCTTTGTTGTCTTTCCAGGAGAGCTCCACTTTGTCGCCCTTCGATGCGCCCTTGAACTTGAAGGCTATATAAGGATTACGGGAGACGCCGCCGCTCCAGTACGCCGTCATGACAGTCTTGTCCTTCCATTTGCAGACCACCTCTTTGATGAAGTGGGCCGGGATGACCTCGCCGGTCTTCTTGTCCTTTACCAGGCCAGTATCCATCGGGTGACTAATCAGCGACTTCACCTCTGTCACACCGTCTTTGACCCGGGCGCGAATCATAATCGTGTTTGCCATCTTCTCTGCCTCGAAGCCTACCTCGGTTAGTCAGGGTCAGCCGCCGCAGCCGCCGATGGTTACCTTCACCTCTCTTGCCGCGCTGTACAGCTTGTCTCTCGCCTTGACAACGGCGATTACCTTCGCGGTCTTGGCCATCTTGATACGGGTTGAGACAAATCCGACTGCTTCGGGCCCCAGGTCGAAGGATGCGATCACTGGGGTGGGATTTGCCGCGGCGATGATCGAAATAGACTGGATGCCGTCCATGTCCGCTTCCACGGTGACCGGCACCACTGCCCCGTTCTCCGCAATATCGGGCGCCTTGACCTTTATCTTGTCGCTCGTTTCGAGCTTAGTGGTGCCAAGCAGGTCTTTCAGGCCATCGTCTACCGTCTTCGCGGTGAACGCAGCCGCGGGCCAATCAGCCAAGACTGCCTGCGGCGTGAGGAGGCCCGAGCTGATCGCGACACCGACGGCGCCAGCACTAAGGGAGCCCTTGAGCACAACTCTGCGTTTTGCATTGATCATGTGTTGTCTCCTGTCGAGCAAGGGTTTGGTGTGAAAACCAGTTTTGCGCTCAGTTCGACTTCTTCAGGTCCCTTTGCTCTTCCTTGAGGGTCTTCAGCCGTGCCTGGATCCGCGACTGGTCCTGGAAATTGATCCCCGGCTGCGTCAACGCAAATTCCAGCTCACGTATGGCCGGCTCCAGGTCTCCTCCCGCATAGAGGTACTCAGCCCGGTAGAGGTAGGTGGCACCTTTCCGCCGTCCCATGCGGGCGGCATCGTACAGAAGCTGGTCCATGAAAGGGGTGGGCGGGCGCGTGCGCGCGACGCCTTCCAGCTTGCGCAGGGCCTTCCCGGCTTGGCCGTTGTCCATCAGCATCCGGGCATAGGCAATGTGCAAAGGCAGGTTGTCCGGCCGCAACTGGATAGCTGCCTCCAACCGCCTAATGCCTTCAGACCGCTTGCCGCTCTTTGCCTCCAGCTCCGCGTTGAGGACGATAAGCTCTTCTTGTTGCGGTCGCTGGCTCAGCAGGCGCGAAGCCAATTTGCTGGCCTCCCCGACGTTTCCTGCCCTCTCTAACGCCAAGGCGTAGCCGTAGCGCTCGGCTGTTTCGTTTCGATACCGCTGACTCGACAAGGTGGAGCGAAAATAGTGGACTGCCCCGTTCGGGTCGGTGTAGCTGCGCTCGCGCAACCGCGCCTGCAGCAGGTAATAGCTCAAATTGTCGGGATGTTGGCGGTGCGGACCGTAGCTCTCGGCGCGCCCCAGGGCGTCCGCGATCCGGTTTGTGGTGACCGGATGGTCCTGCAGGATGGCCGGCGCATCCGTGTTGGAGACACGGCTCAACCTGGAAAGACGCTCAAAGAAGCCGGCCATTGCGTAAGGGTCGAAATGCGCCGCGGCCAGGGTCGCAATGCCGACGCTGTCCGCTTCCTTTTCGTCCTCTCGGGTGAAGTTGATCTCGTGTTGGGCCATGACCCCCCCGAGACCGGCAACGGCCGCGGCACCTGCCTGGGGGTTCACTTGGGCGCCGAGCAAGGCTCCGGCGACAAGCAGGGCGGTCGCCGGAATCGTCAGTCGCTGGCTGTCCTCGATCGACCGCAGGATATGGTGCTGTTGTACGTGCCCCATCTCGTGGGAAATCACCGCTGCCAGCTCGCTCTCGCTGTCCGTCGCGAGCACCAAGCCGGTGTAAACGCCGATGTATCCCCCGGGCCCGGCAAAGGCGTTGATTACCGGCTGGTCGATGAGAAAGAAGGTGTAGCGTGTGTCACTGCTTCCGCTTGCCGTCCCCAGGCGCTGCCCCAACCGAACCAGGTAATCCGTGAGCATCGGGTCGTCGATGACCGGTAGCTCGGTCCGGACGCTGCGTATGAACGCCTTCCCCAGGCGCCGCTGCGCGGCGGGCGACATCACAGCGTCCTCGGAGCTTGCGAGATCCGGAAGCCTAAACTGCTGTCCGATCGTCCCGCGGCCATATCCGAAAACGCCACTCGCCATCGCAACAGTCAGCAGGAGGTGCAGGGACCGGCGGGGGCGGGCACGGAATTTCATGCTGTCCTCTGAGCGCGTCCAGCGTACAGAGTTCCATCGTGGATGAGTAGTGTATCAGCGGCTGCAAGGCATCGGCCAACGTCGGCTTTTGATCCGGCTTGGCCGGCTCAGGAGATTGTCAAGCCAAGGTTCAAGGGCCCGCCGGCATCAGGCGTTGGGGAGACCGCCTTACCGTAAAGGCGCGCGCAGCGCGCTCCGCGCTTCCCTACCCTCCGGGAGAGGGCCGGGGTGAGGGAAACGGTCATAGCGGCAGCGACTTGTATTCTCCGGATGGCGCTGACGCCATGGCGGTTAGTTGAGCTGGACGCGTTGTCCCCAAGGGACCTTTGACTTGCCCTTGACGAGCCAGATGACCGGATAGACTGGCTCCTTGGCGGGGAAATCACCCTCTGCGTCGGTGAAGTAGACCAATAGGTCTGGCCGAACGCCAGCTCGTTCGACCCAAGAGAAGACGGGGACGAAACTGGTACCACCCCCGCCCTTCATCTCATAAGGCCGCACAAATTCCTCCCACGGGTCGAAGACCCAGGGAGCACCTTCGCACAGCTTGGCGTCGCAGGGTAAGAACGTCACGCGCGCCCGCACCTGCCCCTTCAACGCGTTGATTTCCGAGATAAACTCCTCGACCTCCGTGTCCTTGATCGAGCCGGAGGTGTCCACGGCGACCACCAAATCCAGCTGATGACTGCGCAGCGTGGCGAGGATGAAGTCTCCCTCGCGCCGAGAGGGGCGCATGTAGCTGTAGTCGTCGCGGGCGGCGGCGGTCATGTACCTGGCCAGAAGCATCCGCCACGGGAGCTGGGGCTGCAGCAGATGGTCGATCATGCGGGCCAGCTCCCCGCCGAGCTTGCCTGCCTGCATGGCCTGCTGGGCGGCACCGGCCATCCGTTGCTGCCACTGTACGTTGAGGGTCTCCTGCTCGTCGGGTGTCAGCGGTTGTGGCTGGGCGGCCCCCTGGCTGGGGTCCGGCTCCCGCCGTGCCTTGACCTCCCTCTCCTGATTTCCCTGCCCCCCTTGGTCCGGCGGGGGGCGCTGTTGCAGGTCGTCCTCCCGCAGCCCACTACTTGCACCCTGGCTTCTGCCCTCGCTGTCGTACGCGTGCCGGTCCAGGGTCTCGGACTCGTCCTGGTCGTCGATGAGCGGGTAGATCTCTTCCGCGGTCATCCCGCGGTACATCGGCAGGACCAAGGCATTCGGCGGGGGTTTGAGCCCGTCGTCGATCAGGAGCGGATTGATGGCATAGTCGCAGGCCAAGTCCCAACGATGCTTGACCCGGTGCTGACGCCGGGCGAAATGGGAGAGCGCGCAGTGCAGGGCCTCGTGGGCGAGCATGAACTGGGTCTGAGCTAGGCTCAGGGCGTCGATGTATTCCGGGTTGTAGTAGAAGGCACGAGCGTCGGTCGCCGTCGTCGGGCACCAGTCCGGCTCGGCCGCGTGCATGGGCAGGCGGAGCACCAGGGCGCCGAGGAACGGCTTTTCAAGAATCAGCCGGGTGCGGGCGGCCGCAAGCTTGGTCTCGATGGCCTCGATGTCGGCGGGCATGGGGGGCCGCTACTCGTAAAGCATCACGTCGGCAATGGCCTTCGCCCAGTCCGCAAAGGCGGGTACCTCGAAGAGCTCGTTCCCGATCGCGCGGTGGAGATCGGACACCAGCATGACCCCCATCTCCCGCTGGGGAAAGCGGCGAGCGTAGACGAGGATGTTGCCGATCACCTGCAGGGCGTTGTCCACCTCCCGCGCCCGTAGTGCCCGGCCCACCAGAGCGGCCGCGACCGCGTACTGGAGGTCGATCTCCCTCGGGACAGGCACCTCCTCCCCGGCGATGATGGCGTCGAGGTCGGGCATCTGGTCGAGGCTGTTGACGAAGGCGTGGAGCTCGATCCCGGCAGCGGGGCCTACGCAGGCCTGCAGGGCGCCCTGCAGGAGGTGGGGGTGGTCCTCGAACTTGCGCAGCCCCCGGTGGGCGAACTCCCACGAGCGGGGGGAGGGGAAGGCCATCGGGTTGTGGGCCGGGTCGAAGTCGAACAGGAGCTCGGGCCGGAAGCGCAGGAACGCGATCACGCGCTCGTCGATCCCGCTCGCATAGGCCCAGGCGACCCAGTCGTCCAGATGTGTCTCCACCTCGAAGTGGGAGAACCGATTCGCCAGTGGAGCCGGCATGGCGTAGGTGACACCGCGATCCCCCTGGCGGTTTCCTGCAGCAAAGATTGCCCAGTGATCCGGCACCCGATAATCCCCAAGACGGCGATCGAGGATGAGCTGGTATGCCGCTGCCGAGACCGCCGGCGGTGCCGAGTTGATCTCGTCCAGGAACAGGATCCCCTGCTTTCCGTGCCGCTCCGCGTTCGGAAGCATGGCCGGCACCGCCCACTCCACCCGGTCCTCGACCCGGAACGGGATGCCCCGCAGGTCGCTGGGCTCCATCTGAGACAGGCGGATATCGATGACAGGGGCACCATGCTTGATGGCAACCTGGGCGACCATCTGCGACTTGCCGACGCCGGGCGGGCCCCTCAGCATGACAGGGGTGTGGTGACCCTCGGCAGTGCTGCGAAACTCCCTGTCGAGGACGCGCAAAAGGTGTGCGGGACGCATTTGGCTTCCGACTGTTGCTGAGGTGAGAGGGGAACGGGCGGGGGATACGTTACTCCGGACGCCGACTGTCCGCGCCGGCCGCTTGGGCTCAGTCCCCGTCTCCGTACATGCGTCTTGCGGCGGGCTTACACAAGCCCCCGGCCAGGCAGCGGTTCCCCCTCCTTGGCAGCCCACTGGCGGACATTAGAAGAACCGACTATTCTAATCGGCCCTTGCGCCGACGGGGAGACACCGGCCGCCGCGCTTGCGGAAATCCCTTAACGAGGGGTAGCAGCGTTGAGTGGCCGGTTGTCTGTATCCGCGAGAACTGGGTAAAATTCGAAGTCTTTTACCTATTACTAATTATAGATGACGCTCGGAGACCGGAAATGAATCAGTTTTACTACGACGCCGTGACCAAGATGGAGCAACTGGGTGTCGATGACGAGTACATCCAGGGTTGGCAGTGCGGGTTCCTACAGAATCCCAAGCGGGAGGAACAGCGCTTGACCGAAGCCTACGAGGCGGGGTACACCGACGGCGAAGGGAAGAACACTGACAACTTCGGCGAGTGGGTTAAGAACTGATGCGGCTTTGAGTCGGCAAGAAGGGCGGAGCAACCCGGGTGTCTTGTTCCGGAGGGTGACCCCGCCGGCGGCGGCTCGCCCTCATGCCGGGGCGCAGAAATGACGTAGATCATGATGGAGACAAGCGCCGCCCGGCTACGGCGCCTGCTCGAGGGATCCGACCTCCTGCTGATGCCTTGCTGCGATGACACGCCCGCTCGGCGCGTCTGATCGAGCAGGCGGGTCGTCCGCTCGCCTTCGGGAGTGGCTGCACCGTCTCGCCGGCCCAGGTTGCGCCGCCGGTGCTACTTGAAGGCGAACGGAAGCCCTGCGCAATCTGGTACACGATCTTCCGGCAATCGCCTAAGCTCCGGCCGGCCGAGGACGGCCTGAAGCCAGTTAACGGGGCAGCCCCGTTGCCCGGTGTCCCGGAGCCCAACGAACAACCCCTCGCGTCGAGCCCCGCCCGCCCGTCGTCCGCTCACGGGGTGATTGCATCGAATGTCGCAGCGCGACCACCCAATCGAGTCCGATGATCCCTCGCCGGCTGTCCTGTCCGGGTTCAGCCGCCCGACCCGCCTGTGGTTCAAGCAGAATTTCCCCGCTCCCACCGAACCCCAGACCCGTGGCTGGCCGGTCATCGCCGGTGGGGGCCATGTCCTGATCACGGCCCCCACGGGCAGCGGGAAGACGCTGGCTGCCTTCCTTTGGGCCATTGACCGGGTGTCTCGGCCGGACCGGGAGGCAGGACCCGGTGTGCGTCTTGTCTATGTCTCGCCGCTAAAGGCCTTGGTCTACGACATCGAGCGCAATCTCCGGGCGCCGCTGGCCGGTATTCGGGGGGCTGCCGAGCGGCTGGAGGAATCCATCCTCGTCCCGAGGATCGCCATCCGAACGGGGGACACCAGCGCGCAGGAGCGGCAGCGGCAGCTCAGGGACCCCGCGGAGATCCTGGTAACCACCCCGGAATCCTTGTTCCTGATCTTGGGCTCAAAGGCTGCGGCCCACCTGGCCGCCGTGCATACACTGATCGTCGACGAAGTCCACGCCCTCGCCCCGACCAAGCGGGGAGCCCACCTGGCCCTTACCCTGGAGCGCCTGGTCGAGCGTTGCGGGCGAGAGCCACAGCGGGTCGGCCTCTCCGCCACGGTCCGACCCCTGGATGAGGCGGCGCGCTTCCTCGCCGGCGACCGGCCGATCGAGGTCGTGGATGCCTCGGCCTCTCCGCGCCTGGACCTGCGGGTGGTGGTCCCGGTACCGGATATGGAGCACCCGGCGGAGGAGGCGCAAGGCGGCTCGATTCTCGCCGAGCTTTGCAGCCGTGCGGTGGCGCGTGCCCCACAGGAGCGGGGAATGTGGTCCGCCATCTATCCCGCCCTGCTCGCCGAGATCCGTTCGCACCGGTCCACCGTCCTCTTCACCAACAGCCGCGGCCTGTGCGAGCGCATTTGCCAGCGCCTCAACGAGCTGGCGGGAGAGGAGCTGGTGCGTGCCCATCACGGCAGCGTCTCCCACGAGCAGCGCGCGGAGATCGAGGGAGGCCTGAAACGGGGAGCCCTGCGCGCCCTCGTCGCCACCAGCTCCCTGGAGATGGGCATCGATATGGGGGCCGTGGACCAGGTGCTGCTCGTGGAGTCCCCGGGATCGGTCGCCCGCGGCCTGCAGC
>JARRNE010000035.1:0-12025 GCA_037385305.1 Chromatiaceae bacterium
TGTATAAGAAGATAAATAATAAGCCTGCAGCAATAATTATGAATGTATTATAATTTTCTAAATATTTAGTTCTCATTCTTAGAGCCTAAATTTCTCCTCAAAGGGCGCGAAGTACTCGGGGTGCTCGGGGGTGAGGATCTGGGTCTCATACCGCTCGTCGCAGTACGCGAGCACCTCGTCCATCACTCGGCGATAGTGGCCTCGGCGGCGGCTGTCGGGGTCGGTGGCGACGCCGTGGATCGAGCCCACCGCGACCGCCTGCCCGCGCACCACGAGCGGCAGCTCGATCACGCCGACGTGAGAGACGATGCGGTCGCCCTCGACGGCCCCGAAGGGCGTCGACGCCGACTCCCAGGAAGCGCCCATGCGCGCCGCCTCGACGGCGCCGCGACGGATCCCGGGGAAGACGACATCGAGCAGATCCATGAGCCGGTGGATCAGCCCGGGGTTATCGGAAAACGCGCCTCTCATACGGTGCCTCCGGACGTGGGTCGGCGCGGATCGAGAATCTCACACCTGCGATCGACACGGGCCGTGGTGTGCTCTTCACCCGCCCTTCGCCCGACCAGAGTGCACGTGCCGCGTGTGAGTCCGCAATCCTACCGGTACACTAGCTCGACGAAGCGGAGGAGTCTCGTGGCAGGCCACTCGACGAAGCCGATCGCGATCTACGGCGCCCTTGCCGCCAACCTGGCGATCGCCGCCACGAAGTTCACGGCTGCCCTCCTCACCGGAAGCTCGGCGATGCTCTCCGAGGGCATCCACTCGCTGGTCGATACCGGCAACCAGGGCCTCCTGCTGCTCGGCCTCAAGCGCAGCCGGCGGCCTGCCGACGAGGACCACCCTTTTGGCCACGGCAAGGAGATCTACTTCTGGAGCCTGATCGTGGCCATCCTCCTGTTCGGGCTCGGCGGCGGGATGTCGGTCTACGAGGGCATCCTTCACGTGACGGAGCCCGTCGAGGTGACCAGCCCGGTCTGGAATTACGGGGTGCTCGCCTTCGCCTTCGTGTTCGAAGGCGCGTCGTTCCTGATCGCGCTCGGCGAGCTGCGGCGCCGCAACCCGCGCGCGGGCCTGCTCAGGGCAATCCACCGCAGCAAGGACCCGTCGGTCTTCGTCGTGGTCTACGAGGATTCCGCCGCTCTGGCCGGCCTGGTGGTCGCCTTCGTGGGTGTGCTGCTGAGCCATCTGCTCGACCTACCCGTCCTGGACGGAGTGGCCTCGGTGGTGATCGGCCTGATCCTCGGGGCGGTGGCGGTGCTTCTCGCCTGGGAGAGCAAGGAGCTACTGCTCGGCGAAGCGGTGAGGCCAGAGGTCGTCGAGAGCGTCCGCGCGCTCGCAGCCGCCGACCCGGACGTCGCGAACCTCAGGCGTCCGCTCACCATGCACCTCTCCCCGTACGAGGTGCTGCTCAATCTCGACGTCCAGTTCCGGGAAGGCATTTCGGCAGCGGAGGTAGTGCGGGCCGTGGACCGCCTCGAGCAGAGCATCCGGAAGGCCCACCCCGAGATGCGGCGGATCTTCATCGAAGCCGAGAACATCGCCGTGCCGGAGCGCCGCGGTGATCCCCGCCGACGCGGCGAAGGTGGATGATATCAACCACTCCGTTTCTCCCGGAGCGCGGATACGGATAGGAAAACCAGATACGGATAGGAAAACGGATAGGAAAACCAAGCGACCCTGCGAGTCCAGGGCGGCCTTCGATGTGAGGCTGGCGAGGGCTGGAGGGGGTCGGTCAAGGCGCAACCGAGGGGCTTGCGAGAGATGCAGGAGCGAGCTTCGGCGGCCTCGGCGAGTTTTGGGACGAGATGTCGCGGCCCAGCGGGCAGGCGCGAGAGATGGGGGGGCGGCGCCATCTCGCGCAGGAGGCGGCGGTTGCCAGGAGAGGCGTTGGTCGAACTCGAAGCCGGGGTCCGGTTGGGCGATGAGGTCTCAGTCCGGCATCGGCCCGGGATCATCCTCCCAGGCGGGTGGTCCGCGGGCGGGCGAGCACAATAACGCAGCAGCCGCTCCAGTCGCGCCCGATCATGGCCGGCAATGCGTGCAGAAGCTTCAAGCGAGAAACCGCCGTTGTCCCAGCCGAGCATGTCGCGGGCATCATCGCCATCGAGCAGGCCGCTACGCGCAAACCAACGCAGCACCCGGCGGCGTAGCTGCTCGGCGATGCCGGTGATCTCCTCCGCCGTCAGTGCCCGCGCGTGGAGGAACCGGACCTGCCGCGTCGCCGAACATCGTAATGTTTGCGTAGGCTGGGCAGGAAAAGGTTACTCGCATGGTTACTTCCTCTCTGATGCTCGCGCTATAGGCAGGCGCCTCGCGTCTGCCTCGTTTAGATCTCTTGTCGTCCGGATCATGTCCGCTGCGGCATCACCGCCCTGGAGAAGACTGAGGGGCCGCCGGCGGGCCGCCGGTCATCCGGATCACCCGGCCCACTGTCAAGCTCTGGACAAGGATCGAGAACACCACCACAAAATAGGTGAGCGTCAGCACCAAACTGCGCGAGTCGTTGGGTGGGATCGACAGCGCCATGGCTACCGAGATGCCGCCGCGCAATCCGCCCCAGGTGAGCACTGGAATCGCTCCTTACCCAGCCGAGCGGCCCGACGATTCCCGCGACACTTAGCCAGCGTGCCGACAACACAATGGGTATCGCGAGGATACCGGCTACCAGCCACCCGCGTTCGATTGGAAGCACGAGAAGCTCAAGGCCGATCAACAGGAAGAGAACGACGTTGAGAATTTCGTCGACCAGCTCCCAGAAGGTGTCGACGTGTTCCCGCGTCTTCTCCGTCATGGCGAATGCGCGACCCTGGTTGCCCACAAACAGCCCCGCAACCACGACGGCAATTGGGGCGGACAGGTGCAAGGCGTCCGCCATGGCGTAGAGCCCCATGGCCAGGGCAATCGTGAGCAGGACTTCCACCTGGTAGTTGTCGACCCGCTTGAGCATCCGGTAGGTCACGATTCCCGCCGCCAGCCCCAGCACCAGGGCTCCGCCCACTTCCTTGAGCAGAAGAAAGCCCACCGCACTGACATCAAGCGAGTGCGGTGCTGTTGCGCGGCTGCCAGCAGCCCCGTCCAACCCTGAGATCTGCAGAAGAACCAGAAAGACCACAACTCCCAATCCATCATTGAACAGAGACTCACCAGCCATCTGTACCTCGAGCTGCCGGGATGCGCCAACGGACTTCATGATTCCCAGCACCGCGATAGGGTCGGTCGGTGAGATCAAAGCACCGAACAACAGCGCATGCAGGAGTGGAATGCCCAGGTCCAGCCACCGGAGCACCAACCAGGTCATCCCGCCGACAATACAGGTGGATAAGAGCGTCCCGACAATGGCGAGCAACGAAACGGTTAACCATTCCCGGCCAAGCTCGTCGAGATTCACGCGTATCGAGCCAGCGAACAGCAGGAACGCGAGCATGCCATGCAGCACGACCTGGTTGAAGTCGATCTGCGAGACCAATGTCGCCGCCTGTTCTCTGAGCCCGCCGGCGTAAGGACCGACGAGGACCAGCGTGAGGGACGCAACCAGGGCTACCAGCATGACCCCGACGGTCGTTGGCAGCCTGATATAACGGTAATTGACGTAGCTCGAGACAGCCGCGAGCGAGATTAGGACGCTGACTAGGGAAAAGAAGGTCAAGATGCCTCCGGGCGTGTCCAGCAACTCCGCTTGCAACGGTTCACGACTTGCCCGGGATCAAGTCCAGTGCTAGTCGTCAAGGCCCAGCCAATGCCTCGAAGCCGGCGATCACGTCGAACAGCTCCTCGTCGATTCCGCTCTGGCGCAAACGGTGGAATGTCCCGTTGAGGTCCTCCAGCAGTTCGTCGATGTTCTTGTCGGCGCGCTGCATCGCGGCCAGGCGGCTGGCGTTCTCGCTCGCGAGGGACTCGGCGCAAGCCCGGAACAGCGAGACGAAGAGATACTCACGGATGAGTGCCCGCAGGGTCGTAGTGTCGTCGCCCATGACCTCGGGCAGGTTCTGCGTCGGCCACGGAATCTCGGCGAGCTGGCGCCGCCAGGCTCCGTCCAACGGCAGCAGCCGCTGCTGGACGGGCTCATAGATCGCGCCGGAGGTGGGACGGTTGTAGAAGAGGTGGAGCTCGGTGATCTCGCCCTGGCTGTAGCGCGTCTCGCTCTCGATGAGAATCTGTCCGACCAGCGGGGTAATGGCCTTGACCGAGTTTGGCACGGCGAAGACGCCCAGCAACGGCAGACTCGCGTCTGCCAGGCGGGCATGAACGCGCTCCCCGACCGCCCAGATCCGGGGTCTGCCGGGCGAGGCGGCGAGGGCCTTCACCGCAAAATCAGCGACCACGTCGTTGAAACGGCCCACCAGTCCCTGGTCCGACCCGAACACGATCGCACCGACGGGTCCGACAACAGTCGGCCGCTTGCCTTCCGTCATCGGCGCGGCCGGCGCGCGCTTGCGGAAACAAATGCTCAACCCCAGCTCCACGCTGCGGTAGTAGTCGGCCAGTGCGCGCACCGACTTCTCGTATTGGCCGATGTTGGAGGCGGCCAGCGCCTTCATGGTGCGAACGACGGAGCGGAGATCGCCGGCACTGTCGATCTTGCGCCGCAGGCTCGTCGTCGTGTCGCTCATGCCTTCCTGGCCTTCGGCTCGGTTGGGGTTTCCGGCCCGGGCTGGAATCCTGCGAGGGCGCTGCGGGCGATCTGGATGATCGTGGGCCGATCTTCGTCGCTCAATTGTTCGGCGGTAGCCAATCGCGCGGTGACCTCGTTCGGGATCTCTGCCGCCGCCGCGCGCACGGCCTGTTCGGCATCCGTCATCTCGCCGATCGGCACCGGGTCGAAGAGTGTCTCGGTCAACGCCAGCAGGATGGCGATTTGCGCGGGCACGGACACCGGGGCGAATTCCGGCTGCTTGAGGCAGGCGCGGATGCGCCGTCCGTGCTCGATGATCTTGCGCGTGTCTTCATCCAGTCGGGCGCCGAAGCGGGCAAAGGTTTCCAGCTCCTCGAACTGGGCGTAGGCGAGCTTGAGGTCGCCCGCCACCGCGCGATAGGCCGCGCGTTGCGCCTTGCCGCCGACGCGCGAAACGGATTTGCTGACATCGACGGCGGGCAGCACGCCCAGCTCGAACAGCGACGGCGAGAGGTAGACCTGCCCGTCGGTGATGGAGATCAGGTTGGTCGGGATGTAGGCGGAAATGTCCTGCGCCTCGGTTTCGATGATGGGCAGGGCGGTCAGCGATCCGCCGCCGAGCTCCGGGCGCAGGTGTGTCGCACGTTCCAGCAGCCGCGAGTGGATGTAAAAGATGTCGCCGGGAAAGGCCTCCCGACCGGGTGGGCGGCGCAGCAGCAGGGACAGCTCGCGATAGGCGCGCGCATGATGCGTGAGGTCGTCGTAAACGATCAGCACGTCGCGGCCCTGCTCCATGAAATACTCGGCGATGCTGGTCGCGGCGTAAGGCGCGATGTAGGCGAGGCCGGGCGGATCGTTGCCTTCGGTGACGACCACGATGGTGTACTCCATCGCGCCCTTTTCGCGCAGGTTGGCGATCACCTTGGCCACACCGGACGCGCGCTGACCAATGGCGCAATAGACGCACAGCACATCCTGGCCGTGCTGGTTGAGTATCGTGTCCAGCGCGACCGCGGTCTTGCCCGTCTGCCGGTCGCCGAGAATCAACTCGCGCTGGCCGCGACCGACGGGGATGAGCGCATCGATGACCTTGATGCCGGTCTGCAGGGGCACGGTGACCGGCGCGCGGTCCATGATGGGCGCGGCGGGGCGTTCGACCGGCAGGCGCGCACTGGAGACCACCGGGCCCTTGCCGTCCAGGGGCCGCCCCATCGGATTGATGATGCGGCCGATCAGGCCGTCCCCCACCGGCACATCCACCACATGCCCTTGGCGCTCGACCTCATCGCCGGCGTCCAACCGCCAGTAGTCGCCCAGCAGGACGGCGCCGATTTCATCGGCATCGACGTTGAAAGCGATGCCGTACACATCACCTGGAAACTTCAACACCTCCTCGAAACCGACGCCGGGGAGGCCGGAGACCTTGGCGATGCCCGTGGCAATGCTGGTGATCGTGCCGACTTCCCGTGGCGTGAGTTGGGGTACGAAGGCCTCCCGTGCCTGGCTGATACCGGCAAACGCGCTGTCGACAACGTCCTGGAGGGGCTCAGGTTCCATGGTCACTGGCGCTTTGTTCGGGCTTGGGTTCACCCGCTTCAGTCTTGGCTTGCGTTTTCAGCAGCTCGTCGGCGCCCTTTTCCAACTCGGCGAGGTAATCCGCGATGCTCCAGGCCAGTTTTTGTCCATTCGTGCTGAGCTCGATCCCGCTGATCAGATCGGGCTCGGTCTCGAGCTTGACCTGAATTTCCGACGAGAAGGTCTCGTTGAGCGCTGCTTGGACCGCCGTGCGTTGCTCCGCGGGCAGGTCGAAGGCGCTGCGCACCAGCGCGGGTTCGCTGCCGCCTTTCAGGGCCTTGGCGAAGGCTTCCTTGGCCTGCCCGTCCAGCGCGCGCAAGCGGCGGATGAAGACCTCGGTCATGCGTTCTTCCAGGCTCGCGGTGGCCAGATCCGTCAGTGCCTTGCGCGCGATGGCAAACACCTCCTGCCGGGTCCGATGACTGATGGCCTGACTCAGGTTACGGGCGTCACTGCTCAATTTCTGCATCCGCTTGGCACTTAAGGCATCGGCTGCCTGGCGCGCTTCGTCCAGGAGCCGGTGGCGTTCCGCCTTAGCCTCGTCCGTCGCCTGGCTCAGCAGCGCGGCGCGCTGCTGCTCAAACGCCTCGTTCTTATGCTGGAGCTCGTCACGCTCCTTCCGGGCCTCCGCCCTTTTCGCGTCGGCGTCCGCGAGCTCGGCGGCAATGCGCTTTTCCCGTGCGTCGATGGCGTCGAGGATGGGCCGGTACAGAAAGCGCTTCAGCAACCACACCAGGATGAGGAAGTTGAGCAACTGCGCGCCGACGGTGAACCAGTCGATCAGCATGCCTACTTCCCGGCAACCAGGGCGATCGCTTGATTCCAGAACGGATTGGCGAAAAGGAGAATCATCGACACCACGAAACAGTAAATGGCCGTGGACTCGATCATGGCCAGACCGACGAACAGGGTGCGGGTGATGGTGGCGGAGGCATCGGGCTGTTGCGCCAGGGAGGTGAGCGCGGTGGCGACCGCCCTGCCTTCTCCCAGCGACGGGCCAACGACGCCGATGGCGATGGTCAAGCCAGCGGTGACAATGGAGGCCACCGCGATAATGGTCATGCTGTCCATGGAATATCCTTTCGTGCTGGTTGCTTCAAAGGTTGGACTCGGGTTTGGGTTCCGGCTGGCGGACTTGGGTGGCGGCCGCGATGTATACGGCGGCCAGGATGAAGAAGATGTAGGCCTGCACCATGCCGGTGAGCAGGCCGAGCAGGGTCATGACGATGGGGAAGATGAGGGGCGTGATGGCGAGCAGGATGCCGATGATCATCGCGCCGCTCATCATGTTGCCGAACAGACGGACCGCCAGAGCCAGGGTGCGCGAGATTTCGCTGACGATGTTGAACGGCAGCATGATCACCGTCGGCTCCATGTAGGACTTCAGGTAGCCGCCTAAGCCCTGTTCTTCGATCCCGAACAGCGGCACCGCCACCAGCACGCACAACGCCAAGGCGGCCGTGGTCGAGAGCGAGCCCGTCGGCGGCTCGTAGCCGGGGATCACGGTGCAGAGGGCAGAGAGGGCGATGAACAGGAACACGGTGCCGAGAAAGCCGAGATAGATCCGCGGTTGGCTCAGTCCGACCTCTTCGATCTGTTTCTCGATGGCGGTGACGATGATTTCCAGCAGGTTCTGCCAGCGGGAGCGTTCCAGCTCCATGGAAAGTCCGCGGGTGATGAGTTTCGAACCGACGGCCAGCACCAGCATCAGTCCCCAGGTGTACACGATGGTGGCGTTGAGTTTGAGGAAGCCGTGTTGCCAGAAGATAATCTCGTCGGGACTAAGGCGCATGGCGGGCCTCCGTTGCCGGGCGGACCGGCTGTTGTTTCGAGGACCGCGTCAACCATGTCACCGCTGGACGCGCCATGACGAAGCCGAGCAGGCACGCAAGCAGTGGCTGCCAGTGCTCGCGTCCGACGAGGTAAAAACCGGCCAGCACGAGCGTTGTTCGCAGGACGAAACTGCCGAAAAACCAGAACGCCGGCCGCGGGGACGACGCGCCCTTGCGCACGGTCCACCACAGGCCGCCGAAGAAGAACGCGCCGAGCAACAGACCTGCCACCCCCGCCAGCACCAATGTCAGCGTTTCATTCATCGTGATCCTCCTGTTGCTCCCGCATGGCCTTGTCTTCCTTGGCGACCCAGTGCCAGGCATTGAAGCAGCCGATGGCAAGTCCGGCCACCAACAGGGCGAGGGTCCACGAGCGGCCGCCCGGATAGCGCCGGTCCAGCCAGAGCCCGAGCGCTGCGCCGAGCAGGGTCGGAATCGCCACCGACCAGCCGATCAGCCCCATCATGCCCAGGCCGAACCAGACACCCGCCGCGGCGTTGCGCTTGGCCTTGAGCTTGCGCGCCGCCTTCGCGCCGACCTCCTGGCTGAGCGACGGCTTCGGCTTCGAGGGTTGATTCTGGAGCTCGTCACTCATGGTGAAATGCCGCCATGCGCCGGATGAGCCCGCTTTCCATCTTCGCCAGGACCGAGCGCACGCTTTGCTCCTGCTCGTCCAGGGTCAGAAACTCCTGTTCCACTGCATCGCGCAAGTGCCGGAGGTCCGTTCCGCTGAACGCCCGGCGCACGGAAACGAGCACGTCCTGTCCGATCTTGACCAGCACACCTTCATCCACCGCGACATAGACCTCGCCTTCCGCTTCGGTTTCGTAGATCAGGATGCCCGGCGAGACCGCCGCCACACAATCCAGCCGGTGCGGCAGGAGTCCGAACGCGCCCTCGTACGTCTCCGCGACGATGCGCGAGACGCCGGTCTTTTCGGCGAAGATCTGGAAGGGCAGGAGAATCTTAAGATTCATGGGGATCGAACCGCAGGTTCTGGCTTCGCTTGCGGGTCCGTCTCGGGCTTCGGGTCGGCCCCGGCCTCGGTCGCCGACCCGGGTTTGGCTGGGTCTAGGAGCGGGCCGGCGTTCGCTTTGATCTTCACCTCATCCACCGCCCCAATCATGTAAAGCGCACTCTCAGGGGTATCCTTGAATTCATCGCGCAGGATGCGCTCACAGCCGTCCAAGGCGTCTTCCAGGCTGACCAGCTTGCCCTTGAGCCCGGTGAATTGCTCGGTGGTGAAAAAGGGCTGGGTGAGATAGCGCTCCAGGCGGCGGGCACGGGCGACCACCTTGCGGTCCGCCGGCGAAAGCTGCTCGAGCCCGAGCATGGCAATGATGTCCTTGAGCTCCGTGTATTGCGCAAGGGTGCGCCGGATCTCCTGGGCCAGGCCGTAATGGCGTTCGCCGACGATGCCCGGGGTGGCCATCTTGGAGCTGGACTGCAAGGGGTCGATGGCCGGGTAAAGGCCTTCGCTCGCGCGCTTGCGCGAGAGCACGATGGAGGCGGAGAGGTGCGAGAAGGTATGCACCGCCGCCGGATCGGTGAAATCGTCCGCCGGCACGTACACCGCCTGGATCGACGTGATAGCGCCGGTATCGGTATTGGCGATGCGCTCTTCCAGTTGCGACAACTCGGTGCCCATGGTCGGCTGATAGCCCAGGCGCGACGGCATCTGCCCCATCAGGCCGGACACCTCCATGCCGGCCTGGATGAAACGAAAGATATTGTCGACCAGCAGCAGCACGTCGCGATGTTCGTCGTCGCGGAAATACTCGGCCATGGTCAGCGCCGCGTGGCCGACGCGGAAGCGGGCGCCCGGCGGTTCGTTCATCTGCCCGAACACCATCACCATGTTCGGCAGCACCCCCGCTGCCTTCATGTCGCGGTAGAGCTCTTCCCCTTCGCGGCAGCGCTCGCCGATGCCGCAGAAAATGCTCACGCCTTCGTGCTGCCCGACCATGTTGTTGATCATCTCCGTGAGCAGCACCGTCTTGCCCACCCCCGCGCCACCGAATAGGCCTGCCTTGCCGCCGCGTTCCAGCGGCATCAGCACGTCGATGATCTTGATGCCGGTCTCGAAGATCTCGGACTTCGTGGAACGCCGTGCCAGGGGCGGCGGCGCCCGATGCACGGAACGCCACCGGACATCAGATAACCCCGCTTCGCGGTCGATGGTGTTGCCGAAGACATCGAACATGCGCGAGAGGATGCCCTTGCCCACGGGCGCCTGCAGCGGTCCACCCGTATCCTCCACCGCCATCCCGCGCGCGAGACCCTGGGTGGGCGTCAAGGCAATCCCACGCACGTGGCGCGCATCCAGTTGCGCCAGCACTTCGATGACGATCTGTCTGTCAGTGCCCGCGCGCAGCACCGAGTAAATCGGCGGCAAATGCTGATCGAACCTGATATCGACGACACTGCCGCGCACCGAGATGACGACGCCGGAGCTCGACAAACTGGGGGTCATATCATTTCCCGGTGCGGGCTCACGATGCTATGCCTCTTCCGCCACGGCGCGCGGCGCAGGCGCGGCCCTCAGGGCCTCGCGCACGTGATCCAACCGCCGCTCGATCCTCGCCCGATCCTGTGGGGCGGGGAGGGTTCGATCGGCCAGCTCGGCAATCCCCTGCACCTGCTGGTCGAGCGCTCGCTGGTGGCTTGGGTTGACCGTCAGGCTGCCAAGGGTATCGATGGCGCCGAGCATGCGCGCGATGATCGCGACATTGCCTTCGGCGCTCCCTCGGATCTGATCGAAGGCCTCGGCCAACAGGGCCTCGAAGGTCGGAACGCTGGCGATCACGCGCAGGGCATCGCCCTCGTAGCGATGCGATGGGGGGTAGCACCGGCCGCTCAGCCGCGCCAGGATCGCCGTCAAGTAATCCACGCACATCACCGCCGTCGAGGTGTCATTGACACCCGGCGACAGGGCCTTCAACGCAATATCCACGATCTGCCGGATACCGAAGGCGGGGTCCCACTCAATGGTCCGGTGGCGGCTGATGCTGTAGGCCCGATTCAGGGCGGCGATCGTTTCCTGATCCGGCGGGTAGGTCAGGGCGAGCGATGCCAGCACCGCTCCCTCGACCGCGAACGCGCCGACGCCACGCTCCACCCGTACGATGGTCCTGTGGTTTCGCCCCAGGTCCAGGATCGCATCCTCATCCACACCCTGGATGTAGCCGCTGACCTGCGCTGGCACGGGGTACCAGGTCCGCTCATCCAGGGGTGCGAGGACCTGTTCACCCACCGCGTCCTCGGCGACTTCGGGCTCGCGCCCCTGCATTTCCGGAAATACCCGATCCATGGCCGCGTTGGTCTCCTGGGCGACCGAGGCGATGATGCTGACGGCCTGGATCGACGAGGCGATGTGGTGGATGAAGAAGATCAGCACGACCACCGCGGCGAGCGCCAGCAAAAAGGCGAAAAGCACCGCCCCGCTCGGGATAAACCCCGCATCGCCGCCGCGAATCGAGCGCAGTACGATGAGGCAATAGGTGAAGATGCCGGCGAAGACCCCGAGCGTCGTCTGGGTCGCGCGGCTACCCATGAAGATCCGCAGGATGCGCGAGGTGTATTGGCTGGAGGCCAGGGCCAGCGCCACCAGGGTCATCGAGAACGTGATGCCCATGAGGGACATCATCGAGCCGGCCAGGGTGGACAACATCTGGCGAGCACCCTCCGCCCCGACCCCGAAGAGGCGCGGCCACAGGGCCAGCCAACGATCGCCCCAGACGGCGTCCGCCTCGATCAGCGCCAGCGCGGCAACGATACCGTCGACTACCGCCAGAGAAGGCACAAACCAGAAGCTCGACCGCGCATCGTTGAAGAGCTGTCTTACCCTGTTCATGTCTCCAGCGGACCCGGCCGCCTAAAAGGGTTTCCGGCCGGGGCCTGCGAAGAACCAAACGATAAGGCCGATCAAGGGCAGGATCAGTACCGCCAAGGACCAGAGCAGCTTCTCGACATCCTTCGCAGAGCTTTGAAAGATCATCACGAT
>JARRNE010000036.1:0-10984 GCA_037385305.1 Chromatiaceae bacterium
TCGAATTGAGTTAGACTTGGAAAGAGCCGCCAGCCTCCAGCGATGAGCCTCCAGCAGTTGGTTCATCAAGTCGAGCCTTGGCTCCAGGGCTTCACCCGGTCGGTGAGTCCTGGCAGGCCGAGGCGGTTGGTTAACCGCCTGACTCGAGAAAGCTGAGAGCTGGAGGCTGAACGCTGAAGGCTGGCAAAAGACCCATGCATGACCTTTATGCCTTAAGGTCCGCTGCGGTTGCGTTTCCCCGGGTGCGGCACTGGCACCGGCGGGAGGCGCGCTTTGTCACCCTGGTCGCTGTGACGGCCTTGGTCATCGGTCTGCAGCTGAGCGCGGGTCTTCAGTTGGCGAGCCGCGAGGGCACCGGCTGGCGGGCCGTCGATACTGCCGCCATCCATCGACGGATTGAGACCGGGGACCTTCGCGACCGGGAGGCCGACTGGTATCACCCCGCCACCGCGGTGGAGAGGAAGCAGGTGGTGGAAAGGCCATGACCGCGGTCGCCTGCGAGCTTTGTCCCCGGCGCTGTGTGATCCCGGAAGGCGGGGCAGGGGATTGCCGCATCCGGGTCAACCTGGGCGGCAAGCTCAGGGCCACGACCTACGGCCGGCCATCGGCGATTCACATCGATCCGATGGAGAAGAAGCCCCTGTTTCACTTCCATCCCGGCACCTCGGTGTTCTCCATCGCCACGGCGGGCTGCAACCTCCACTGCCTCAATTGCCAGAACTGGCAGCTCTCCCAGCGCGGGGGGGAGGAGATGGAGCAGATCTACCGGGCGGATCCGCCCGAGGTGGTGAAGGCTGCGAAGGAGCAGGGTTGCAAGAGCCTCGCCTACACCTATTCGGATCCGGTGGTCTTTTACGAGTATGTCTATGACACGAGCGCGATCGCCCGCCGGGAGGGCCTGAACAACACCTACCACACGGCAGGCTATATCAACCCCAAGCCCCTGCGGCGCCTGTGCGGGCTGCTCGATGCGTCAAATACGGATCTCAAGGCCTTCGATGATGGCTTCTATCGGCGGGTGACCGGGGCCACCCTCCAGCCGGTGCTGGATGCGTTGGTCACCCTGCGGGAAGAGGGGGTGTGGCTGGAGGTGACCAACCTGGTCATCCCGACCCTGAACGATGATCTCGCCATGATCCGGCGCATGGCGAGCTGGATGCGCGATGAGCTCGGACCGGATACGCCGCTGCATCTGAGCCGCTTCCAGCCACAGTACCGCATGCGCAACCTTCCTCCCACGCCGGCGGAGGCCCTGGACCGCGCCCGGCGAGAAGCCCTGGACGCGGGGCTGCGCTATGTCTACATCGGGAACGTCCCGGGGCACGAAGCGAACTCCACCTATTGCCCCACCGACGGGACCCTCTTGATCCGGCGTGTGGGGTTCATGGTCGTGGAGAACAAGCTGACGGCGGATGGCCGCTGTCCCACCTGTAACCAGAAGATACCGGGGGTCTGGAAATGAAGACTGAGCATATACGCTCAGGCAAGGGGCTGCGGCGCAGGCGCTTCCTTGCCTTGCTCGGTGGGATCGGGGCCGCCGGGGTGGCTTACCCGGTCCTGCCCAGAGACCGACGGCCGAGGGAGCTGAGCCTCCGGGAGGCCGATTTCTACCGCCCCCACGACCTCGCCGGCTGGCTGGCGCCCCCGACCGGGGCCATTGAGCGGGTTCGGGAGAGTGCGCTGGCGGGGAGCTGGTATCCGGGGGATCCGAAGGCGCTGCAGCAGACTGTAGACGGGCTGCTGGACGCAGCGACCACCGTGGGGCGGACCGGGGAGATCCGCGCGCTGATGGTGCCGCATGCGGGCTATGCCTACAGCGGCAAGACCGCGGCGGCGGCCTTCGCCCTGGTCCGCGGCCGGCACTACGAGCGCGTGATCGTGCTGGCCCCCTCGCACTTCAGCGCCTTCAAGGGTCTCTCCATCGCGGACGTGGACGCCTACGCGACGCCGTTGGGCGAGATCCCTCTGGACCGGAAAGCGGTGGCGGCACTGCGCCAATCAAAGCTGGTGACGACGGACCCGACCGCCCACCGCAGGGAACATTCCATCGAGATCGAGCTGCCGCTGCTGCAGCGGGCCCTTGCGCCCGGCTGGAAGCTGGTGCCGATCCTGGTCGGGGAGCTCGCAGAGGGCGACTATCCGGTGGCGGCTGATCTGCTGCGCTCGCTCGCCGATGAGCATACCTTGGTGGTGGTCTCGAGCGATTTCACGCACTATGGCCCGCGCTTCGGCTATATGCCGTTTCCCCCGGACGACCAGGTGGCCCAGGAGATTCAGGGTCTGGACGATGGCGCAATCGCGCAGATTCTGGCCCGGGACGGACCGGGGCTGCTGAAGTACCAGGCGAAGACCGGAATCACGGTATGCGGGTATCGGGCGCTGGCGCTCCTGCTATACGTCCTGCCTCCGGACGCGCAGGTGGAGCAGCTCGCCTATGCGACCAGCGGCGCCCTCACGGGCGACTGGCTCAATTCGGTGAGCTATGCGGCCTTCGCGGTCACTGCGCCCAAGGCGCTGTCCGTCGCTGGACGGCGGACCCCCGAAGGCTCGGATACGCCCACCATCGGGTCAGCGGATCTCGAGCTGCTCCATCGGCTGGCGGTGCTCGGCGTGGAACGTGCGGTGTTCGGCCAGTCGGACGGGGAGGACGCGCAGATCCGGCAGGCCCTGGCCAAGCTGCCCCCGGAGCTGGAGAAGCCAGGTGGCGCCTTTGTCACCCTCTGGCGCGGCGGCGACCTGCGGGGCTGTGTGGGCTATGTCCTGGAGGACCAGCTGCGAAAGCCCCTGTATCGGGCCGTTCTGGAGAACGGCATCAACGCGGCCCGCAGTGACTATCGCTTCCGGCCTGTGGGCCCTGAGGAGCTCAATGACCTGGACGTGGAGGTCAGTGTGCTCTCAGCCCCGCGACCGATCGATTCCCCCGCCCAGTTCCACGTGGGCGAGGAGGGTATCATCCTCAAGAAAGGCGAGCACTATGGGCTGTTTCTGCCCGAAGTGGCGACCGAGATGGGCTGGGATCAGAACGAGACCCTCTCCGCGCTGGCGGTCAAGGCGGGGCTATCGCGAGACGGTTGGAGGGATGGGGCGTCCTTCGAGGTCTTCACCACCGCCAAGTATCGGGCCCCCTATTCGTCGGACGGGGCGACCTCCGGCGAGCAAGAGGTTTCCAGATCTCTTCGCAAGACAGGCTCAGTGACCCAGCCATTCGGAAAAGAGCAGTACCCGCAAATAAACGCCAATGGACGCAAATGAAAACAACGGCTTGGCGGCCCGCGGGCAGCTTTGTTGTTACCCCGGCAGGTGAATGGCGGATGACAGGCAACCATTTGTAATATTTGCGTATTTGGCGTTCATTTGCGGACGAATTGCTGTCTCTCGGTTCATAGGTAGAGACGCCGAAGCTCCGGGTCGGCCTCGGCGACCTCCCAGAGACCCTCGAACTGCTCCCTCAGGCGCCGAACCTCGAGCGGCGCGTGAAAATCTGCGGTCGCCTCGTAGATGTCGGCCAGCCGGCGCAACAGGTAACCCCGGCCGTCGGCCAGCAGATAGGCGTCTGTCCGCTGCTGCAGCTCGGTCGGCACACGACGGATCTCGATTCGGGAGCTGAGGTGCCGGGCCAGCTCGATCAGCCGATGACCGTTTCGTACCGCCGGCTCCGTCTCATAGACCAGGATTCGCGCCGGGGTGTCGGCCGACTGCAGCGCGGTCCTGCGCACCGCGTCCAGGAACGGTTGCTGATCGTACAGCGGGGCGTCCAGGTCGTGGCTGAAGATCAGGAGCTCCCGTCGGGCCTGCTCCGCCATGCCTATCCCCGCGGCGCGGACAGCGGACTGGCCGTGCAGCGCGAGGGGGCCGGCCGTCTCGCCGAGGATGCAGTCCGGGAGATTCACTGCCGTGGTGTCCATGTCAGTCACGCAAGATCATCCTTTGGTTTGTTGCCAAAAGAACACAGTATTAATCCGGTAACGTTGATTGAACACCCTTATTTCCTTAATAATTCTAGCGAGTTGCGGTAACCGGGCTGAAGGGCAGTGGCAGAATTGTTTGAGAGACAAAAAAGGTTGCACTTTTGTCGGCATTTTACGTTAGAATAAGCATTGACGGAGTCTTCGTCATCGTGCGTGCTGCAAATGCCGTTTTTTTGGGGAGGCATGCCTTCGGAAACGCATCATCCAACCGGTCGGGATTGGCGACCTGAGGAGTGGTGCCTCTCCGGCTGGTTCCCAGTTGTGCAATGCCGAGCTGCCGATTTCTAGCCACGTCTTTTCAACCCGAGAGAAGGAAACACAAACATGTCCAAAGTCAATAAGGCCCTTCGCATTCTAAGGCTGTCCGCTCCGGCCGCATTGGCCCTGGCCTTGGCGGCCCCGATATTTTCGGCTTCGGCCGCGGACGGGATGAAGAATGAAACCTACTGGTACGCCGATGGCGGCCGGGATTTTCCCAAGGGTCAGCTGTGGGTCAACAGTGCGGGCGAGTGCTGGCAGAGCGAGGACGGCCCGACCAACCTTCCGCCCTGCGCCAGGCCGGCCCCCCCGAAGAAATTCGATGTGCGGCTGAACTTCGAGTTCGACAAGTACCGTCTCCAGAATATCGTGAACGACAACGAGCTGTACCGGCTCGACAATTACATTTCCGAAATCAAGCAGACCCCGGTGGAGGAAAGGATTACCGTCGTGGGTCATACGGATGCCAAGGGCTCGGAGTCCTACAACTATACGCTGGGCCTCAAGCGCGCAGAGACCGTGCGTGACTACATGATCTCCAAGGGCATTCCCGCGCAGGACATCGCACCTGCGGAGAGCAGGGGCAAGCTGGATATGCTGCCGGGCGTGGATCCGTATAGCGTGGAGCAGCGTCGGGCGACCATCACGCTTGCCACCCCGGGCGAGGGCGCCTAGCGCTTGACCCGCAGAGGGATCATCGAGCCCAAGAGCAGCCGACCGCGGCTCTCGCGGTCGGCTTCTTTATTGGGTTAGTGACAGGCGCCACGACTCCCCGCCGTCAGAGCGCGCGCGCCTGGTCCGGGGCGTTGCCGATGTATGTGCAAGGCTCCAATGTCTTGAGGGCGGTCTTGGCCTCCGCCGGGATCTCCAAGGTGTCCACGAAGCTGGCCAGCTCCGCGCGGCCGATCTGCTGGCCGCGCGTCAGCTCCTTCAGCTTCTCGTAGGGCTGCTCCACCCGGTAGCGCCTCATCACGGTCTGAACGGCCTCCGCGAGCACCTCCCAGTTGGCAGCGAGATCGGCCTGAAGCCGCTGGCGGTCGGCCTCGAGCCTGGCGATGCCCCGCATGGCGGAGGACAGGGCGATACTGGTGTGGGCCCACCCGACCCCCAGGTTGCGCAGAGTGGTGGAGTCCGTGAGGTCCCGCTGCCAGCGGGAGATGGGGAGCTTCTGGGCGAGGTGCCCGAGGATCGCGTTGGCGAGCCCGAGATTCCCCTCCGCATTCTCGAAGTCGATGGGGTTCACCTTATGGGGCATGGTGGAGGAGCCGACTTCAGCGGCGACTGTGCGCTGACGGAAATACCCCAGGGAAATGTAGCCCCAGACGTCACGGCAGAAATCAATCAGGACGCTGTTGAAGCGGCCGACGGCGTCAAACAGCTCCGCCATGTAGTCATGGGGTTCGATCTGGGTCGTATAAGGGTTACAAGTGAGGCCGAAGGATTCCACGAAACGTTGACCCAACCCCGGCCAGTCGACGTCCGGGTAGGCGACGCGATGGGCGTTGTAGTTGCCAACCGCGCCATTCATCTTTCCCAGCAACTGGACGTCCGCCAGCTGATTGCGCTGGCGGGCCAGCCGGTAAGCGAAGTTGGCCATTTCCTTGCCCAGGGTTGTCGGGGAGGCGGGCTGGCCGTGGGTGCGGGAGAGCATCGGCAGGTCGGCGTGCTCATGAGCCATGGCCCGGATCGCATCGATGAGCTCGTCCATCTGAGGGATCAGCACCTGCCCCCGCCCTTCGCGCAGCATGAGCGCATGGGCCAGGTTGTTGATGTCCTCCGAGGTGCAGCCGAAGTGAATGAATTCGCTCACCGCCTCCAGCTCACTGTTCCCTGCGATGCGCTCCTTGATGAAATATTCCACGGCCTTGACGTCATGGTTGGTGGTGCGCTCGATGTTCTTGATACGGTGGGAGTCTTCTTCCGAGAAGTTGCCCGCGATGCCGTTCAGGATGTTCGCAGCGTGCCCCGACAGGGGCGGAACCTCCTGGATGCCGGGGTGGTCCGCGAGGGCCTGCAGCCAGCGGACCTCGATCAGCACCCGGTGCCGGATCAGCCCGAGCTCGCTGAAGATGGGGCGGAGATCCTCCGTCTTGGATCCGTACCGTCCGTCCACAGGGGAGACCGCGGTGAGGGTCGACAGCTCCATGGCGAATCCTCGTCCCGGCTCAGGCGGCCAGGCGCCGCAGGACATACTGAAGAATGCCGCCGTGGCGGTAGTAGTCCGCCTCGTTGGGCGTGTCGATCCGGACCTGTGCCTTGAAGGTGCGCTCGGAGTCGTCGCCGGTCGCCACCCGCACTGTGACCTCCTCAGCGACGCCTCCGTCCAGGCCCTCGATCCCATAGGTCTCGGTTCCCGTCAGCCCAAGGGATGCGGCGCTCTCGCCCTCCGGAAACTGCAAAGGCAGCACGCCCATGCAGACCAGGTTGGTGCGGTGGATGCGCTCGTAGCTCTCGGCGATGACCGCCCTAACCCCGAGAAGCCGGGGCCCCTTCGCCGCCCAATCCCGCGAGGATCCCGAGCCATACTCCTTGCCGGCCATGATGATTGTGGGCACGGCATCGGCCTGATACCGCATGGCGGCGTCGTAGATGGACATCTGCTCGCGTGACGGCTCATGGACGGTGACACCGCCTTCGGTGCCCGGAGCCATGAGGTTGCGTAAGCGAATGTTCGCGAAGGTGCCCCGCATCATGACCTCGTGATTGCCGCGGCGGGACCCGTAGGAGTTGAAATCGGCGGGCTGCACGCCGTGGGAGATCAGATAGCGGCCGGCCGGGCTGTTCGCCTTGATGGTGCCGGCGGGGGAGATGTGGTCCGTCGTGACCGAATCTCCCAGCAGCGCTAGACAGCGCGCGCCCTCGATGTCCGAAGCCTCGCCGGCCTCCCGTGTCATGCCTTGGAAGAAGGGTGGCTGGCGGATGTAAGTGGAATCGTCCCTCCAGGCGAAACGGGTGCCCGTCGGTGCGGCGAGCCCCTGCCAGCGGGTATCCCCTGCGAAGACGTCCGCGTAGACACGGCGGAACTCGCCACGGCGCAGGTTCTGACCTACAGCGTCCGCGATCTCCCGCGGGGTGGGCCAAATGTCGCGCAGGAACACCGGTCGTCCGTCAGGGTCTTCCCCCAAGGGCTCCCGGTAGGGGTCAAAGTCCATCCGCCCGGCAATGGCGTAGGCGACTACCAGGGGCGGGGAGGCCAGGTAGTTCATGCGGACCTCGGGGTGCACGCGGCCCTCGAAGTTGCGGTTGCCGGAAAGGACCGACACCACGGAGAGGTTGCCCTCGGCGATGGCAGCTGAGACGGCCTCCGGAAGGGGCCCCGAGTTGCCGATGCAGGTGGTGCAGCCGTAGCCCACCAGATGGAACCCGAGGGCCTTTAGGGGCTCCAACAGCCCGGCCGACTCCAGGTAGCGGGTCACCACCATCGACCCGGGCCCGAGGGAGGTCTTGACCCAGGGCTTGGCCCTGAGTCCCCGCTCAGCGCCCTTCTTGGCGAGCAGGCCGGCGGCGAGCATGACACTTGGGTTGGACGTATTGGTGCAGGAGGTGATCGCGGCGATCACCACCGAGCCATCGGCCAGGGAGACCCGTTGCCCGCCGATCTCGGTGCTGACGGTGCCGGCGCTTTGGATCTGACGCTCGGACTTGAGGGACGTCAGGGAGTGGGCGAAGCTCGCCTTGCTCTCGGCAAGGGGGACCCGATCCTGGGGCCGCTTGGGTCCTGCCAGGCTTGGGACAACCATCCCGAGATCGAGTCCCAGACGCTCGCTGTACTCCGCCTCGCGGCCCATGCCTTCGTGGAACATGCCCTGGGCCCGGGCATAGGCCTCTACCAGGGCGACCTCGTCATCGCCGCGACCGGTCAGGGTGAGGTAGTCGAGTGTCTCCTGGTCGATGGGGAAGAGGCCGCAGGTGGCGCCGTATTCGGGGGCCATGTTGGCGATGGTCGCCCTATCGCCCATGGGGAGCTGGTGCAGCGCAGGACCATAGAACTCCACGAACTTTCCCACGACCCCATGCTTGCGCAGCATCTCCACGATGACCAGAACGAGGTCTGTCGCTGTCGCGCCTTCGGGGAGGACGCCCGTGAGTCTCACACCCACCACCCGGGGGATGAGCATGGACACCGGCTGGCCGAGCATGGACGCCTCCGCCTCGATCCCCCCCACGCCCCACCCGAGGACGCCGACCCCGTTTATCATGGTGGTGTGGGAATCCGTACCCACCACGGTGTCCGGGTACGCCTGAAGGGCGCCATCGTTCTCCTGCCCGAAGACGACCCGCGCCAGGTACTCCAGATTGACCTGATGGACGATGCCGGTGTCCGGCGGAACCACCTTGAAGTTGTCGAAGGCGCGCTGGCCCCACTTCAGAAGCTCGTAGCGCTCCCGATTGCGGGAGAACTCGAGCTCCGCATTCAGGGCAAAAGCCCCGTCGGAGCCGTACTCATCCACCTGCACCGAGTGATCGATGACCAGCTCGGCGGGCTGCAGGGGGTTGATGCGCTCTGGATCCCCCCCGAGCTCCTGCATAGCGTCACGCATGGCGGCGAGGTCGACCACCGCAGGTACCCCGGTGAAGTCCTGCATGAGGACGCGCGCCGGGCGGTACTGGATCTCCCGGGACGGCTCGGCGGTCGGGTCCCACCCCGCCAGAGCCCGGATGTCATCGGTGGTGACTGTGACCCCATCCTCGTGGCGCAGGAGGTTCTCGAGCAGGATCTGCAGGGAGAAGGGCAGGCGCTCGCTGCCGGGGACGGCCTCCAGACGGAAGATCTGATAGCGCTTGTCACCGACCTGCAGCTCGGATTTTGCCTTGAAGCTGTCTTGCATCGTCCTCCTCGATTGCGCCCGCAGATAGGTAGACTCGAATTCTAACTCGGAACAGCATGGCCGCTGCCCGGCGCGCGCGGTATGAGATTTGACAGAAATCGCCTCAGGAGCCACCGAGGCGCAGGCGCGACCGTCAGGTCCCCGCAGGCTGTAAGGCGAGGGCCGGTTGAAGCCGGGGCAAATCCTGGCTCAGGAATCGGGCGTCCGGGGAGAACAGGTCGTAGCCGCGGACAGCCGGGAGTGGCACCAGCCGCACCGCCTCGATCTCCGGCGATTGCGGCGCGAAGCCTTGGCTGTTGATGGCCCTTCGCAGGGCGTCGAACCCCCCGCGCGGTGCGCACCGGAAGTAGAAGTCGAGGCGGTAAGGCCCAGGCTCCTCTGCCACATAGGGCACGGCGTCGACTCGCAGCAGCCTGATCTCCTCGATCGGTATGCCGAGCTCTTCCCAGATCTCCCGCCGGAGGGTCTCCTCCAGCACGTCGTCAGGAGATGAGTCCTGCCTTGGCGCAGTGGGGTCCCCTGGTATGGATTCCAGCGACCCACCGGGCAGACCCCAGGCCCCCCGCGGTCGATAGCTGTGCTGCACGAGCAGCACCTCCGCGGGCGACACCGCTTCGTCGATCATCACGGCCACGGCACCCACCACCCAGTTTCTGGCAAAGCGCCCTTTGAGAAAGCCCGCGACTCGGGGAGGGAACAGCCGCCAGACCCGCAGGGCCACTCGGTGGATACCCCGGCGCTGCTCAATCCAATGGGCAAGCGTCGACAACACGGAGCAGTTCCGAGGGCGAGCAGGTACCGATCAACGCTACCGATCTAATCTGAAGCGCGCCGCATTCAGTCGGCGCTGTC
Organism: Chromatiaceae bacterium; assembly: GCA_037385305.1. GTDB lineage: Bacteria > Pseudomonadota > Gammaproteobacteria > Chromatiales > Chromatiaceae > JARRNE01. The sequence continues at coordinate 9,908 of JARRNE010000036.1, forward strand.
CCAGGTGCCACTCTGGGGCTTGACCATCGCCAGGTGGCCTGCGGATCGCAGGCCCCGGGTGAGTGTCCGTCGGCGCTCGCCCACGACCCGTTCGGCAGCCCCATCGACGAGGATCAGGCTACCGATCGCAGACTGCAACGTCGTCAACAGCGCCGCGACCTCGCTCCCCACCTGCGCATCCAGTCCTTCGATCTCCAACAGCCCCCGCATCGCCTGCTCCAGCTGCCGCAGCTCGCCGCCGGTTTGCTGCGTCGTCTCAACAATCCTCGGATACCACTCCGGAATGCCCCCGCAGTGAGATGTCTCTTCGGTCATCGACGGCTTTCCCTCAATGTGGGCTTGGCGTTGTTCGCTCGGTTGCGTCGCCTGCAGCATCGCAGCATGCTGCCGAGCGTCCCGCCCTGTGAGACTGGTGCGGAGACATCCGCCTCCGCGGCCCTCCCCGCGATCCGGTCCGTCATCACTAACCTTAGGACCCAGATCGAACCCTGAAAATCCGTAGAGGTACGCAGTGGATGATCCGGGTCGGATCCAATGTCGTGCGAAATCCACCGCTCACGAGTTGATAGCCACCGAAGAGAGGGGAGCGGGCATCCCTCTCTCGAATACAGATCACAGCCAAAGGATGCAGCCGCACTCGAACGGGTGGGCCTGCAGGCGGTGATGGGGATAGACGCGGACCTGGTAGTGCCGTAGTCCCTCCATAGGAAGGTCGGCCATGGCTGATGCCAGGTCTACGCGGTAGGTCTGTTCATTACGCGCCGCCGTATGCTTGACGGCCTCAAAGGGGATACGGTGCGCCGGCGTGAACTCTCCAAGCTCGGTGAGCCGACCAATCAGGCATTCCACGACCAGGTCTTCCGGGGCAAGCCCGTTGAGCTCCACAGCGATCTCCACCTGGATAGGATGTCCGGCGGTCACGGCGGCCGGAGGCGCGTTGCCCAGACGCACCCGAACTCCCTCCCACGCGGCGGCCACCCGTTGCTTCCATTGGGCGAGCTCGCGTGCGCCGGCGGCCTCCTCCTCCCGCAGCGCCCGCCCGTGGTCCCTGGCCGGCCCGTAGTAGCCGCGCAGGTA
>JARRNE010000037.1:0-9320 GCA_037385305.1 Chromatiaceae bacterium
AGGGTATTGAAGCGGATGAGGCCGTCCCCCCTTCGCAGATTTTCAGTCGCAAGCCGCATGGTGTCACGCTCGCGGGGATTGCGGGGCTGGTGTGCGAAGCCCAGCAGGCTCACGGCCGGGGCGACAACATGGACCAGCACGGTCTGCCCCTCGGCGAAGATCGCCACTCTCGCGATGGCTCGGGGCGGGGGGACCGGCTCGCCCCCGCGCACAGGTACCGAGTCCATCACCAGTGTCATCGCCAGGAATGAGAGGCAAAGGCGGGTCCTGATTCGCGGGGCTGCAGTCAAGGCACAGATCCTCGGCAACCGGATTTCGCAAAGCTACACCAGGATGAAAGGCACGCGGGGGTGGATCGTGCGCGCGTGGCATCCAGCCGGCCTCTGGCTGATCCTGGTCTTATTCGGCTGGGAGCTGGGCTGGGGGATGGGCCAAGTCGGCCTTGGCTCGCCTACCTGGCGCAACATTGCTTGGGCGTTTGGCCCGGGCCTGGTCCTGACCCTGTTGTGGCGCTACGGGAAGCGGATCGTCTGGCCGGTGCGACGGCACTTCGACACCTATGCGGTGAGGGGACTGGCGGCGCCGGCGCTGTATCTCTACCTGTGGGCGGTTGCCGCCAGCAGGCTGAACGGGGCGCCCGCACCCCTGCCGCCCCGGGCGGCCCCTGATCCTGGGTCCCGCTGCTCGGCCCAGCGCCGGGAAACGGGGCGCCGAATGCTGAAGCAATCCGTCCTGCGCCGCGCGGGGCCGTCTATCGGGCCGCCGGGAGGTGAATGATCAGCTCGACACGCCGATCGACCGATGGCCTTGGCCTGCCCCGTTGGGCGGTTCCGGGCAGCGGCTCCCTGGACCCGAGCCCCTCGGTCGCGATCTCGTCGGCGGGCACCCCCTCGGCCACCAGGACAGCGGCGACCGCCTTTGCCCGCTGAAGGGACAGCCAGTCGTTGTATGCTTTGTTGCCGTAAGGGTCCGTATGACCGACCACCTTCACGGCAAGGCCTGGATTTCCCGCTAGGGCCTCGGCGATGCCCTGGACAAAGGGACGTGAGTCGGCAGGGACCTCCGCACTCTCGGAGTCAAAGCGAAGGCCCTTTACCAGGTTGACCTTGAGGACGTCTTTACCGTCGCGCTCCGGGGCGAGACCCAATGAACGGAGCTTGCCCGCCAGGGTGGCTAAGTCAGATCGTTCGGGGACAGGTTCAGACGTTTTCGCCGGCGCTGCCTTCGCGGCAGTGCCCAGGCGGTCTGGCGGAGACACGGGCGCAGCTGCTTTCGGCGGCACGGCCGCGGCGGTCTTGGCGGGGAGATCCGCGGTGTTTGTGCCCTCGGTACCGGTTCCGACGGTTGCGGCTCCAGCTGCGTTCTTTGCGGCAGAAGCTGTTGCCATCCCCGCCGTTGTGCCGCTCTCCCGGGTTTCGTTCCCGGACTCCGTCTTGACCTGAGTCCGAAGCGCGGACCCGGCGCCGCCTGCGGACACTTGGTGAGCTCCTTCAGCCGCGCTGAGATTCGGCCCAAGCTCGTGCGGCTGCTGGTGGGCGGGATGCGCAGGAAGAGGCGCGGGGAGCGGCGTCGGGCGACCCGTATTGCCCAGAAGGGTCTGGGCTTCCGAAGCCGAGCGGGCATCTCCGGCACCCCCTGCCGTTGTCTTCGGCGTCCCTCTCCCGGGCGGCAGTCCGGCGACCGTTTCGCCTTTGCCCTTGCTCGGTAGGTCACGGGACGCCGGCCGCAAGCCCGCGCCCGCGCCTTCGCCCTCGCCCTCGCCCTCGCCCTCGCCCTCGCCCTCGGAGGAGACCGACGGCATCCGCCCCGCGCTCCCCTTTGTCAAGGCTGAAACCAATTGGTCGGTGCGCTGGCCCAAAGCCTTCGCCATTTGGACGACAGGCCCGACGCGGGCCAGAAAGGACTGCTCGGGATCCAGTCGGAAGGCGAGAAGTGCAGCGCCCGCCCCCAAGACGGTGAGCACGCTCACAGCAGCGGCCGCGACCCAGATCCAGGTCCGCCCACCGGCTCTGCGAGTCCTCTCTGATGACAGCCGCTCTGCGGCGCCGGCCGGCCCCTCCTCGGCCCGGCCGAGGCCAGACCCCGACGGCGGCCGTTCGGCCCCGCCCTGGTCGTTGTCAACGAGCAGCTCGGGGGCCGGTGTCGCCGTCGCCGCGGGCTGGGGAGACGGGGGCTGTTCCCGACGCACGTCCGAATTCACCGGTGTCGCGGGAGCCGAATCCGGTCTGACCGGCAGGCCTGGGTCGGCGGGAACCGACGGATCGCCCGCAGCGGACTCCGCCTCCGCCGGTTGCTCCTGCACAGGCGCTCCCGCGGCCTCCTCCTGCCCGGCCTCGTCTGGCTCGGATTCGGCAACAGCGGCTTCCTCCGGGACCTCGGACTGCTCCGCCCTGAGGTCCGAAGGGGCTTCGGTCTCACCCGGCGGGGTTGACATCTCGATTGCCAGCTCGCTGACCTCAACCGCCCGCTCCGTCCCCAGCGAGACCAGGGGCGGAATCTCCGTCGGCAGGCCGCTGCCGAGTGGAAGCTCGCCCTGCAGCTCATGGATCACAACCCGGGCGTCATCCGCATCCAGGCTGTTCCTTTCCTCGACGGCTCCGTGCAACAAGAGGCGACCCGCGAACGAGTTGATCAATCTGGGGATGCCCCCGGTGGCGGTATGGAGCAGCCATACGGCCTCGCCGCTAAGACTGGGTCTCCCTTTCCAACCGGCGCAGGTCAGCCGGTGCTCCAGATAGGCCCGCGTTTCTCCCAGGCCCAACGGCTCCATGCGGCAGGCGGCCAAGATGCGCTGGCGAAGCTGCTCCATCCGTGGCTGGCTGACCAGGGAGCGAAGAGAGTCCTGACCGACCAGGAACACCTGCAGGAGGGGACGGGCGACCTCCTGCAGATTCGTGATCATCCGCAGCTCTTCGATCGAGTCATAGGGCAGGTTCTGCGCCTCGTCGACGATGACGAGGGAGTTGTGACCGGACTGCATCTGCATCAGGAGCACCGATCGAAGATTCAACAGGATGGTCGACTTGCTCGAGTTGCGGGCCTCGACCCCAAAAGCGTTCGCCACCAGCCGGAGAAGATCCTCCGCGCCCACCTGGGTGCTCCTGATATGGGCCTTTGCCACCTTGGCGGTCCGCGGGTCCGAGAGCAAATCCGCGATCAGCAAGGTCTTCCCGGTACCGGGCTGTCCCGTCACCATGACAAAGCCTTCGCCCTGGTGAAGCACGTACTCCATGTAGGCCTTCGCCTTCGCGAAGTTGGCATGCCGATAGCAAAACTTCGGATCCGGACTGAGGCGAAACGGATCCTGCGTGAGACCGTAGCATTCAGCTAACATGGTGCGACTTGCTCCCTGCCACAGAGCAGATTGCGGGGTTCGGTGGTTACCACGCCGGGGACCCTCCCTGATGATTGCTCACACCCGGTCGCCGAAGCTGGTTGCGCAAGTGCGTCGGTCCCGCTTGCGGCAGGCAGGCAACGCGTAATCGAGCAGGCAAATCATACCGGACTTGGGACCACCGCCCCAAAGGGGGCAGGACGCTTCTCCACAGCGCCGAGAAGATAGCCAGACCCCTCCTTGCGCGCCTCTGCTGTTCGCTCCCTCCCGGCTGAGCGGGTTCCGCGCCGGCAAGCCTCTCAGAGCAAGCGTAGCGGCCTTTTCGGCTCCTCTTGCAAGGACTACACTGAGCCGTCGGACGACCGGCACGCTTCGACAGCTGGCCTGAGCACACTGAGCGCAGGACGCCTTCACCGAATCCGGCGGCAATAGAGATCGCGGGGAAACAGCAGCATGAGCGACTCATCGCATGACGCGGGCGTGATTCAGGCAGTCGTGGAACGGCTCAACACCCGGCGGCGTAGGAACGCTGCGGCTCGCAAGGCGCGCCCGTACCACCCGTCGCTGCCCCGTACGGCGTGAAGGGCACCGTTTTTTCCAAGATTCTTCAGCTGGTTTGGACGACAATCGTGACGAACATCACAGCTTTGCCCTGGGCGGAGCGATAATCTGAACCTACCAACGAGTGGTTCATCCCGTTGGGTCTCTCCTCCTCAGTGGTGTGGTGTTATCCGCCCCGGCTATCCGGGGCGGCTTTGTTTTTGACAGCCGCCGCGAGGCTCGACTCGGGCGTCCCAAGGCTCAAAGAGAATCCGGGGCCATTTCGACGGACTGCCCTGCTAGGTCTGGCGATCCTGCTCCTCGTCGTTGCCGGCTGTAGCCGCGTCACGCTCGGCTATAACGCGGCAGACTTCCTTATCGAGCGCTACGCGGACAACTACCTCGCCTTGAGCAGCGACCAGATGTCGGCCTGGGAGCCGAAGCTGGAGGCCGGGCTGGCCCGCCACCGGAGGGACGAGCTGCCCTACATCGCGGCGTTTTTCGACCTCGGATTCAAGGGTGCCCGAAGGGGATTCGAAAAGACCACGGTCAACTGTCTTCTCAATGAGTTCGAGGAAGTCTACCGCCGCAACGCGCGCCTGGCCGCAGCGGTCACTGCCCCCCTGCTCACGGAGCTGTCTCAGCGCCAAATCCGTGGCCTCGCGGAGAAATTCCGAAAGGAACAGGCGGGTGACGTCAAAGACGACCGGAAGGGAAAAGCGAGGCGCGAACGCAAGCGCGCGGAGCATTACATCAAGTCCGTCGAGTCGTGGGTCGGGCCATTGAGCCAAGCCCAGCGACAGATCGTCGGCAAGGTCGCGGCCTCCATGCCAGACGCGGGGCCGGCCTGGAACGCCTACAAAGAAGGGAAGCGCAGGGCGCTGATCCGCCTCCTTAGCCAGGGTGCAAGCGAAGCCCGGATCCGGCAATTCCTGACGGACTGGCTTGCGGACTTCCGGGACCTGCCCCCGCGTCTGCAGGAGGCGCGCATCGGCATGCGAAAGAGTATCGCGGCGCTGTTCCTGCGGCTGGATCCAAGCTTCAGCCCGAAGCAGCGCAGCCGCTTTGCCGGTCGGCTGCGGGACCTGAGAGACGACTTTCTCAACCTGCAGAAGCACCCGCGGATGGCGAGCAGGCCGTGCGGGCGCGCCGCAGCCGATGCACGGTCCACCACGCTCAGACCGCCGACGCCTCCGGCCGCCGTCCACTGTCCCGTTCGGATGGGAGCCGTCTCACCCCATGGCCGCCGCGGGGACGTCCTGACTGCACCTCCAGGGAGATGATCTTCGCCGCCGTGCCGTGCCGTGGGACAGCTCGATTCCAAGGGATCAGCGCGATATCCAGGACCTCCTCGACCCGCTTGCAGGCGTAGCTCTCGAGCCAGACCCGAATCCTGCAGGAATAGCAACGAACGCCGTAGCCGTCGGCGCGGCGCACCGCCAGGTTATACATGGCGTCCGGGAGCAGGCGCTCGCCCACGCACAAGGCGAGCAGATCGCCCACCAGCAGCCGAACACCCTCTTCGTCCAGCCCCGGTCGGTGGCGTGAGCCGCACCAGGCAAGCGCTTGCTCCGCCAGGGCCGCAGCGGGCGCCGCGAGCAGCTGCCGGCGGCGCTCCCGGACCCATTCCCCCGCGACCAGCTGCACGGCGACCGACGCCACAGCCTCGGTCGGAAAGCGCCGTCCTGCCATGTCCACGATGGCGCGGGGCACGAAGACCCCGTGCACGGCCATGGTCCGCCGCGCCTCGCGGGCGCGATTCCGCTCGGCCAGGGCATACCAGCGTCGAGCCTCCGCCATGGCGTGGGTATCGCGAACCGCCACCTGACCGTCCCCGAAGCGCTCCCAGCCGTCCGGCCAAAAGGCGATCTGGTAGGCGGGAAGAGCGCATACCAACCGCTCTGCAGCCCGTCGGCTGGGTGCAAAGGCGTTGAAAAGCGTCTCTCGCAGGTAAGCCACCCCGTCACCTACAACGGGCTCTGCCCAAGGTCGACTCCGAATAGTAGGGGCGATCGCGCACGGGGCGAATCCGCCGCCTCCCGCCAGGCGGACCCATCCGCACCGGTATAATGCGCCGCCAATCTCCCGTCGACCGCATTATCCACACATGGCAACCTCACCCATCGCCGGCGCCCTCTACCTCATCGAGGGGATGCGCCTCATCACGAAGCCGGGGCTGCGTCGGTTCGTCGCGGCCCCGCTCCTGGTCAACATCTTGGTCTTCTCCGGAGCGATCTACTACGGCGTCTCCGAGTTTCAGCACTTCCTCACCTGGATGGACGCAAAGATCCCGTCCTGGCTGGACTGGCTCAACTGGATCCTCTGGCCACTCTTGGTGCTGAGCCTCGTGATCCTGGTCTTCTACACGTTCAGTCTGGTGGCCAATCTCATTGCGGCGCCCTTCAACGGCGTCCTGGCGGAGAAGGTGGAGCTGTATCTCACGGGACGGCCGCTGGGCAGCAGTGCCGGGCTCAAGGAGATCCTGATCGACCTGCTTCCCACTCTCTACGACGAGACCAAGAAGATCCTCTTCGCGCTCGCATGGGCCGTTCCGTTCCTGATCCTCTTTCTCATCCCGGGAGTCAACCTGGCGGCGCCCGTGCTCTGGTTTCTCTACTCGGCCTGGATGCTCACCCTCCAATACACGGACTACGCCATGAGCAACAACGGGCTGAAGTTCAAGGAGATCCGGGCAAGGCTGCGCAGTCAGCGCCTGATGGGACTCGGATTCGGGGCCGCCGTCGCGGCCCTGACCATGGTCCCGGTGCTCAACTTTCTTGCCATGCCAAGCGCAGTCGCCGGCGGGACCGCGATGTGGGTCAAGGGGCTGAACGCGGCACCTCGGCGGTGACGGCGGCGCGGACACTCGGCCACCTGCATCGACCGGCGCCATGGCCCAGGACCACATCCACGGCTATTCGCGGGAGGAGCAGCGGCGGCTGATCGAGCAGGCCGACGTGCTGGCGCCCAACGTCTTCGCCGGGCTGGACCTGGCCGGGGCCGGCGGGTTACCGCCGGGTCTATGCCTCTGTCTCGACGATAACCCCGCCGCCGTCTTTGCGCTCGACGATCAGCACCTTGCCGAGGGTCGGATGGCGAACCGCCACCACCTTGAATGTCGGCGTTTCCTTGGATGCGATCATTTCCCCCTCGTCCTTGATGTCCGCGAGGACCTGCGGCTCGGCATCAAACATCTTCATAACCTCACCCCCCTCTCCACTGGATAACGAGTATCACATGAGACAGGAATCGCAGGACGCCCAGGCACCACACCCACTGCCCCTGCGGGAAGCACCGATTCATTCGCCCGTCAGCGCTCGCGGCGGCGCATGGCCCGCCGCTGCCGTCGCCGTGCCAGGGTCAGCACGGGCCCGGAGACCGCGTAGGTCATGAACCCCAGAAACAGAATGATCGGCGGCTGTATGAAGACCACCGCGAAAACGAGCATCAACGCCACTGCCACGATGAAGGACACCCGACCGCGAACGTCGATGTCCTTGAAGCTGTGGTAGCGGAAATTGCTGACCATGAGGAGGCCCGCCAATGCGGTGATCAGGGCAGCCAACCAGCTTACCGCGCTGCCCTCGATCCCGTGACCGGCACCGATCCAGACCCCCGCGGCGATGATGGCGGCGGCCGATGGACTGGGCAGCCCCTGGAAGTAGCGCTTATCGGCCACTCCGATCTGCGTATTGAAGCGTGCGAGCCTGAGGGCCGTCGCCGCGGTGTAGACGAAGGCGGCGAGCCAACCGACCTTCCCAAGGCCGTGGAGCGCCCACTCGTAGGACACCAGCGCCGGCGCGACACCAAAGGCAACCATGTCGGAGAGGCTGTCATACTCGGCCCCGAAATCGCTCTGAGTATGCGTCAGGCGCGCCACCCGCCCATCCAGGCCATCCAGCACCATACTTACGAAGATCGCGACGGATGCCGCCTCAAACCGCCCCTGAATCGCCCCAACCACCGCGTAGAAGCCCGCGAACAGCGCCGCCGTGGTGAACAAGTTCGGGAGCAGATAGACGCCGCGGGGCCGTCTCGGTCGGTTTGGTTGCGGTTCCATCTTTGGGGTCAAGTCCCGTCTTCCAGGCTCGCTGAAGTATAGCCGGGCGCCCAAACCCACAAAAGAAGCCTGGCTCAATGCATCGGGGGACAACTGGGAGGGATCTTTCTTTCTTGACGATCCTCGGGCACATTTGGCGAAAGCGCCGAAGGAGGCATCATGTCCCTGCAGACACGCAAGCCCGCCCCCCCGAGCGACGACAAGCGCTGGAAGCTGGTCAACGCGACCATGCGCCGCAACGGGTACGCCGGCCATGCTCTCATCGAGAGCCTCCACAGTGTCCAGGATGCCTTCGGCTACCTGGACGACCAGGCCATGCGCTTCGTCGCCGAGTCCCTGGACCTGCCCCTGTCAAAGGTCTACGGGGTGGCCACCTTCTACCACCTCTTCATGCTGAAGCCCAAGGGGCGGCACGCCTGCGTGGTGTGCACGGGCACGGCCTGCTACATCAAGGGCGCGGGAGGCCTCATCGAGGGGATCGAGGAACGCTATGGGGTCGCGCCGGGGGAGACCACCGAGGACAACGGCCTGTCGATGCTGAGCGCACGCTGTGTCGGCGCCTGCGGCCTCGCACCCGCCGTGGTCCTGGACGGGGAGGTGCTGGGCAAACAGACCAGCGATGACCTGCTGGCCAGGCTCGGGGAGCTCGACTGACATGAACCTGGACGATCTCGAGGACATGGCCGAAGAGGTGCGCGCTGCGGACGAGGACGTGGAGCACGAGATACGCGTCTGCATGGCCGCGAGCTGCCAATCCTCCGGGGCGCCACCCGTTTTGGACGCGCTGCGGGCAGCCCTCCCCGAAGGCAACCGCTGCAAGCTCAAAGGGGTCGGGTGCATGGGTCTGTGCTCCGGCGGGCCCTTGGTGGCGGTGCAGCCGAAGGGAGCCGACACACCGACCCTCTACCGGGACGTTCGGGCGGAGAACGCAGATGCAATTCTGGCGAGCCTCGGGGGGGCGCCTGTGGAGAGCCTGCGCTGCCCCACCGACGCCCCCTTCTTCGCGCGCCAGCAGAAGATCGTCCTGGAGAACTCAGGGATCATCGATCCGGACAGCTTCAAGGGCTACGTGGCGGCGGGCGGCTATGCCTCGCTGGTGCGGGCACTGACGGAGATGACCCCGGCGGACGTCCTGCGAGAGGTCACGGCGAGCGGCCTGCGGGGGCGCGGCGGCGGGGGCTATCCGACCGGGCTCAAGTGGTCCACCGTGACCAAGATGCCGGCGGACCAGAAGTACGTCATCTGCAACGCGGACGAAGGTGATCCGGGCGCCTTTATGGACCGGGCGATCCTCGAGTCCGACCCCCATCGGGTGCTGGAGGGCATGACCCTCGCCGCGTACGCCGTGGGTGCACGCAAGGGCTACGTCTACGTGCGCGCCGAGTA
>JARRNE010000038.1:0-17464 GCA_037385305.1 Chromatiaceae bacterium
TCCCCGTCGCCGAAGCGGAGGGAAACCGCTCGGATGCACCCGGGACCACGAGGCTCCCGGGCACTCCGGAAAAGCGGGCCTCTTGGATCGTACAAGCCAATTAACAATGGGCGGAGACATCAGGGGCCTTACCCCCGGGATCTTGGGCGCCACTGCGAGGTGGGCATCTGAGAGGACGTCATGACCGCTAAGGTCGCGGCGCCGATCCCGGCTACCTGATGCGGTCGCCAGGGATGAAAGGGAAGGGCGGAACAGTCACTACGGGAGAGCCACCGATGGTCCTGCGCAGCAGCAACGCCGAGGCGTCCGAGACCGAGTTCGTGCTGATCCCCCACCGCTCCATGGAGTGGCGGGCGGTGCGCCGCCTGTTCTTCGGCTTCGCCCTCTTCTCCGCATGTCTGAGCCTGGGGCTCGCCCTGATGGGCGCCTGGCTCGTGGTCCCTTTCACCGGCGTGGAGGTGCTGGCCCTGGGCGCCGCCCTCTATGTGAACGCCCGCGGCGTACGCCAGCGCGAAGTGGTCCGGGTCTCGCCCGAGACCGTTCAGATTCAGCGCGGCCGCCGCGGCCCCGAACAGGAGTTCCGATTCCACCCCGGCTGGGCTCGAGTGGAGCTGGTGCCGGACCCGCGCGGCTGGTGGCCCAGCCGTCTGCTCATCGGCTCCCACGGCCGCTCGGTGGAGCTTGCCCGCGCGCTGCCTGAGCCGGAGCGCCATGCGCTCGCCCAGTGCCTGCGCACTCTTCTCGAATCCATGCGGCGCTTTCCGGCGCGGCGGCTCCTGCCCTTCGCGGGCGAGGACCACACGCCGCGCTGTCTGCCGCCGCTCTCCGCCGGCTGGGCCGAGGCGCGCTGCGCCGCCCGACCGGGGATCGCGACGCTCTTTCCGGTCCTACCGTTGGATACCGATGCCAGCAACCGTAGCAAGGGGGATGTTGTTCTGTGAATATGTCGAAAAAAGGCCTGCTCGGCAGCCTAGGCGCTGCGGCACTGCTGCTGTGGGCAGGCGGCGCCGCAGCAGGATTTGGCGAACTCAACATGCGCCCGGGCGTCACGCCCATCAGCCACGACGTCTACCACCTGCACATGGCCATCCTATGGGTGTGCGTGGCCATCGGTGTCGTGGTGTTCGGCACCATGTTCATCTCCATCCTCCGCCACCGCAAATCGCGCGGCGCGGTGGCGGCCCAGTTCCACGAGAGCACCCTCATCGAGATTCTCTGGACCATCATCCCTTTCGTGATCCTGGTGTCCATCGCTATCCCGGCCACCAAGACACTGATCGCCATGGAGAACCCCTCTGACGCCGACCTCACCATCAAGGTGACCGGCTACCAGTGGAGGTGGCGGTACGAGTATCCGGACAGCGGCATCAGCTTCTTCAGCAATCTGTCCACGCCCCAGGACGAAATCGACAACAAGGCGCCCAAGGGCAAGGAGTACCTTCTGCAGGTGGATCATCCGCTCGTGCTCCCCATCAACAAGAAGGTGCGCTTCCTCACGACCGGCAATGACGTGATCCACTCCTGGTGGGTGCCCGCTCTCGGCTGGAAGAAGGACGCCATCCCCGGCTACATCAACGAGTCCTGGGCGCGTATCGAGAAGCCCGGCACCTACCGCGGCCAGTGCGCCGAGCTCTGCGGCAAGGGCCACGGCTTCATGCCCATCGTGGTCGTGGCCAAGACCGAGGCGGACTACGCGAAGTGGGTCAAGGAGCAGAAGCTGGCCATGGCGCAGGCCGCCGAGGCGGCCACCAAGACCTGGAGCCGGAAGGAGCTGATGGCCCACGGCGAGAAGGTCTACACCACCACCTGCGCGGCCTGCCACCAGGCCACCGGAACCGGCGTGCCGGGCGTGTTCCCGCCCTTGGCCGCGGGCCACCCCTTCGCCGCCTCCGACGCCCTCCTCAAGCCGTTGCGGGAGCGCGGGTTCCTGGACGAGAGCGGCAAGGTGGTGATGGGACCCCTCGAGGACCATATCCAGATCGTCCTGCACGGTATCCCCGGCAGCGCCATGCAGGCATTCGGGGGCCAGCTGAACGACGCCGATCTGGCCGCGGTCATCACCTACGAGCGCAACTCCTTCGGCAACACAACCGGTGACGTGGTGCAGCCCGCGGACGTCGCGGCCGCACGCTGAGCCGGAACGAACGCCCACGAGCAGCGGAGAGACATTTAAAGCGGAGAGACATCCAAATGAGTATTGCAACCACGGCAACCACGGCACCCCATGACGAGCACCACGGCCCCGCCCGAGGTCTCATGCGCTGGGTCACGACCACGAACCACAAGGACATCGGCACCCTCTACCTGTGCTTCGCCCTGGCCATGTTCTTCGTGGGCGGCATCATGGCCATGCTCATCCGCGCCGAGCTGTTCGAGCCAGGCCTCCAGCTGATGCAGCCCACGTTCTTCAACGAGATGACCACCATGCACGCCCTGGTGATGATCTTCGGGGCGGTGATGCCGGCCTTCGTGGGCCTGGCCAACTGGCAGATCCCCATGATGATCGGGGCGCCGGACATGGCCCTGCCGCGCTTGAACAACTGGAGCTTCTGGATCCTGCCCTTCGCCGCCGCCATGCTGCTCTCCACCCTGTTCATGCAGGGTGGGGGCCCGGCCGGCGGCTGGACCATGTACCCGCCGTTGATGCTGCAGACCGGCGAGGCGTTCCCCTTCGTCATCTTCGCCGTCCACCTGTTGGGCATCTCCTCGGTGATGGGCGCCATCAACATCGTCGTCACTATCTTCAACATGCGCGCACCGGGCATGAGCATGATGAAGATGCCCCTGTTCGTCTGGACCTGGCTCATCACCGCCTTCCTGCTCATCGCCGTCATGCCGGTGCTGGCGGGCGCGGTGACCATGCTGCTCACCGACAAGTTCTTCGACACGTCCTTCTTCAACGCCGCCGGCGGTGGCGACCCGGTGATGTTCCAGCACATCTTCTGGTTCTTCGGGCATCCCGAGGTGTACATCCTGATCCTGCCGGCCTTCGGCATCGTCTCGCAGATCATCCCTACCTTTGCCCGTAAGCCGCTGTTCGGCTACAGCTCCATGGTCTACGCCACGGCCAGCATCGCCTTCCTCTCCTTCATCGTCTGGGCCCACCACATGTTCACCGTGGGCATGCCGCTGACCGCCGAGCTGTTCTTCATGTACGCCACCATGCTCATCGCCGTACCCACCGGCGTGAAGGTGTTCAACTGGGTGGCCACCATGTGGCGTGGCTCCCTCACCTTCGAGACGCCCATGCTGTTCGCCGTCGCCTTCGTGGTGCTCTTCACCATCGGCGGCTTCTCCGGCCTGATGCTCGCCATCACGCCGGCGGACTTCCAGTACCACGACACCTACTTCGTGGTGGCCCATTTCCATTACGTGCTGGTGACCGGCGCCGTGTTCGCCATCATGGGCGCCACTTACTACTGGCTGCCCAAGTGGACCGGCCACATGTACAACGAGAAGCTCGGCAAGTGGCACTTCTGGCTCTCGGTCGTGTTCGTCAACGTGCTCTTCTTCCCGCAGCACTTCCTGGGCCTCGCCGGCATGCCGCGACGCATTCCGGACTACGCGGTCCAGTTCGCCGACTGGAACATGATCTCGACCCTCGGCGGCTTCGCCTTCGGCGCCAGCCAGTTGCTGTTCCTCTACATCGTGGTTCAGAGCATTCGCGGTGGCGCCAAGGCCACCGGGCGGGTGTGGGAAGGCGCCCTGGGCCTCGAGTGGACGGTGCCTTCGCCGGCCCCCTACCACACCTTCCGCGAAGCCCCTGAAGTGCACTGAGCACGGGAGAGAGAGATGGAAACGACCAGACCCTCCCTCGACCCCCGGGTGCGCCGGGCCAACCAGCGCCTCGCCCTGCTCCTCGGAGCGGTGGCCGTGGGCCTGTTCGTGCTGTTCATCGTGCTCAACCTGAAATGAGGGACCTCGACGCCAGGGCCGCCGCCCACCGACGCGACGGGGACGGTGAGCCTCGCCTCCGCCCTGCTCACCGTGGATCCCGCCAACCAGCGGATCACCACGGCCCTGGCCGGAATGCACAAACTATGACCGCCGACAAACCTTGAGAGGAATCAGACCATGGTCCACGCGCCGCAGACCGCCTACTACGTGCCCCACGGCACCCACTACTGGCCCATCGTTGGCTCCGTGGGGTTGACCACGCTGCTGGTGGGATTCGCCTCCCTGCTCAACGGAGCCGATGTGGGCTCACTGCTGATGGTCGCCGGTGTGGTCATCACCCTGGTGATGATGTTCGGCTGGTTCGGCACGGTCATCCGAGAAAGCGAGCGCGGCACCTACAACGACGAGGTGGACCGCTCGTTCCGGATGGGCATGGGCTGGTTCATCTTCTCCGAGGTGATGTTCTTCGCCAGCTTCTTCGGTGCCCTCTTCTACGCACGCGCCTTCGCGGTGCCGTGGCTCGGCGGCGAGGGGATGAAGGGCATGGCGCACGAGCTCTGGCCGCACTTCCAGGCAGCGTGGCCTTTACTGAAGATGCCCAACCCGAGCACCTTCAGCGTGCCCCACGAGGCGATGGAGGCCTGGGGCATCCCGGCCCTCAACACCCTGATCCTGCTCTCCAGTGGCGCCACGGTCACCTGGGCCCACTGGGGGCTGAAGGAGAACAACCGCCGCCACCTCATCATCGGCCTCATCGCAACCGTGGCCCTCGGCGTGCTGTTCCTGGTCCTGCAGGGCTACGAATACATGCACGCATACTCGGCGCTCAACCTGAAGCTGAGCTCAGGCATCTACGGCTCCACCTTCTTCATGCTGACCGGCTTCCACGGCTTCCACGTCACCATCGGCGCCATCATGCTCACGGTGATCCTGTTCCGCAGCATTGCCGGTCACTTCACCCCCACCCACCACTTCGCCTTCGAGGCCGTCGCCTGGTACTGGCACTTCGTAGACGTGGTGTGGCTCGGGCTGTTCATCACCGTCTACTGGCTGTGAGACGGGCGCGCCTCTCACTGGGGAGAGGTGGAAGACGGGGCAGGGGGCTGCGCGGGCAGCAGCCCATGGGGACGGATGATGCCGGCGACATAGGCCAGGAGCAACAGGACGAACAACGCCACCGACAGACCGATGCGGAAGGTGAGGGCCTTGACGGTCCGCCGGCTCTGTCCGTGGTCGCGGATGAGGAAGAAGAGCCCGAATCCGAGGCTCAGCAGAATCAGGAACAACAGGATGATGATGAAGGTGTATACGAGCATGGGGCAAAACCTCGGAGCAGAGGGCCAGTGGTGCATCGAGCCTCTAACAGTCTAAACGCAATCGCGGCCCGTAGCGCGCGAGGCTGCCGGTGAGCGGCTACCGGTTTCGCCCGCGGCTGGTGCCGAGCCTCGCGGTCGCCGCGCTGCTGCCGCCGCTCGTCGCGCTGGGGGTGTGGCAGACCCATCGGGCGGAGGAGAAGGAGGCGATGCTGGCCCAGGCGGCAGTCTATCGCGACGCCGTGCCGGTGACGCTCGACCCCGCAACCGCCGATGCGGCGGCGCTTCGCTACCGCCCGGTGCAGGCCGAAGGCCACTACCTCGCTGACCGGCAGTTCCTCCTGGACAACCAGGTGGAGTCCACCCGGGTGGGCTACCACGTGCTCACACCGTTCTTGCTGCGCCGGAGCGGCGAGGTGGTGCTGGTGGACCGCGGCTGGGTGGCCCTCGGCGAGACCCGCCAGCGGCTGCCCGAGGTACCGGTGACCAGTAGCGAGCGGCGCCTCGTGGGCACCGTGGACACACCGCCCCAGGTGGGTCTGCACCTGGGCAGCGGCAGCGACACGGGCGACTGGCCCCGCGTCATCCAGTACGTGGTGCCCACGGAGCTGGCCCAGGCCCTGAACCGGCCGGTGCTGCCCCTGGTGGTGCGCCTCGGGCCCGATCAGCCCGACGGATACCTTCGCGACTGGCACGTGGTGACCTTCGGTCCCGAGCGCCACCGCGCGTACGCCTTCCAGTGGTTCGGCCTGGCCGCGACCCTGACGGTGCTCTACCTGGCCGTGAGCCTGCGTCGCGAGGGCGACGCCGGCGAGGCCCCACCACGACCCAACGAAGTGAGGAGCTGAGATGCACGCCGCCGCCCTGCCGGGCCGCCGCGCCCGCCTGACCTTGCTGGCGCTGTTGGCCCTGTTCCTGGTCCCGCTGGTGGCGGCTTGGCTGCTTCACACGGCCGCACCTCAGTGGCGCCCGCAAGGGACAGTCAACCAGGGCACCCTCATCTCCCCGCCGCGGCCCCTGCCCGCGGCGCCGCTCGCCGCCGTGGACGGCAGCCGCGTGGATGAGGACGTCCTCCGCGGCCGCTGGACCCTGCTGCTGTTCAGCGAGAGCCCCTGCAACCGCGACTGCCAGGCGCTGCTCCTGCAGCTGCGTCAGGTTCACGCCGCGCTGAACAAGGACATTCCGCGGGTGCAGCGGTTGCTGGTGCTTGTCGGCCCGCGGGCCGGCGCGCCCCCACGGGGCGACCCCGACCTTCTCCTTGGCCGGCTGCGCGATCGCGGCTGGCTCGATCACTTCGCCCTCGGTGCCGGCGACCAGCCTGCCGCGAGCGGCCGGGTCTACCTGGTGGACCCGCTGGGCAACCTGATGATGTTCTATCCCGCAGACGGCCCGGTCCGCGGGATTCTCAAGGACTTGCAACGGCTGCTTCGCATCTCGCGGGTGGGCTGACACCGGGCACTCCAGGAGCATAAGACCATGGCCAGAGCGCAAAACCTTACCCTCTCCACGGGACTCATCCCCCTGACCGCCAGCTGGCGCGCGTACCTGCGCCTGTGCAAGCTGAAGGTGGTCTACCTCATCGTCTTCACGGCGGTGGTGGGCATGTTCCTCGCCACCCCGGGCACGGTGCCCTGGGATGTGCTGCTCTTCGGCACCCTCGGCATCGGGCTGTCCGCCGCCTCGGGTGCCGCCTTTAACCACGTGCTCGACCGCAACAGCGACGCCCTCATGGGCCGCACCCGCCACCGCCCCCTACCGCGCGGCGAGATCGGCACCGCCCGGGCGCTCACCTTCGCCACCGTGCTCGGCGTGCTTGCCATGGTGATCCTCACCGGCCTGGTAAACGGCCTCACGGCTCTGCTCTCGGGGGTCTCCCTCATCGGCTACGCCCTCGTGTACACCGTGCCACGCCCGAAAACATCGTCATCGGCGGCGCCGCCGGCGCCGCGCCGCCCGTGCTCGGATGGACCGCCGTCACCGGCAGCGCCGACCCCAACGCCCTGCTGCTGTTCCTCATCATCTTCGCCTGGACCCCGCCTCACTTCTGGGCGCTCGCCATCGCCCGCCGGGAGGAGTATGCGAAGGTGAACATCCCCATGCTCCCGGTGACCCACGGCGTGGCCTTCACCAAGCTGCAGATCCTGCTCTATACGCTGATCCTGACGGCGGTAACCCTGCTGCCCGTGGCTACCGGCATGAGCGGTCTGCCCTACCTGATCGCGGCGGTGCCGCTGGATCTGGTGTTCGTCGTCTACGCCGTGCGCCTCTACCGCGCCGCCGACGAGCGCCTCGCCATGCGCACCTTCGGCTACTCCATCCTCTACCTCAGCCTCCTGTTCACGGCGCTGCTGGCCGATCACTTTCTCAACATCGGGCTCGCGGCATGGCGGTAGAACCAGTGAGCGGAAACGCCGAGGAGCGCAGCGGCACCGGCCTTGGCCGGGTGGCGCGCAGCGTGCTCTCCGCCTTCTTTGGAGTGCAGAGCAACCGCAACCGCGAGCGCGACTTCACGCACGGCAAGCTCAGCCACTTCGTGCTTGTGGGGCTGGTGGCGACGACGCTGTTCGTGCTGCTGGTGGTCGGCGTGGTCAGGCTGGTGTTGCATCTGGCCGGCCAATGACAAACCAATGGAACGAGGAGCTCGCTCGAGTCCGCTGACAGACACCCCAGGACGCCCGGCGCGCCTGCTTCGCCTGCACGCGCCCAGCTCGCTGCTGGTGGGGGTTGACGGGAAGATTCAGGCCCTATGTTGTTGTGCGAGATGCGTAATCGCCGGACAGGCGTCCCGGCTGTCCTTTTGCTTAGATTAAGGAGATGACGGCATGCGTAGAATCTATTTTCTGGTACCGGACCTCGGGACGGCCAAAGCTGTAACCGATGAGCTACTGCTGGCGCGAATCGAGGAGCGCCACATCCATGTCATCGCGCGGGAAGGCACCGAATTGGGTGATCTCCCAAAGGCCTCGCTGCTTCAAACCAGCGACGTCATACCCGCCGTTGAGCGCGGACTCGCATTGGGTGGCGTCACGGGTATCCTCGCGGGCGTGGCTGCAGTCACCTTTCCGCCTGCGGGGGTTGTATTGGGGGGTGGCGCTATCTTGGCGACGGGGCTGGCGGGATCGGGAATCGGCGCCTGGATGTCGAGCATGATCGGGGTGGACGTAAGGAACTCCCAGATCAAACAATTCGAAGAGAACATCGCGAGGGGAGAGATCCTATTCCTGGTGGATGTGCCAAAGGCGCGTGTGCAAGCGATCGAGGAGATGGTGAAAACGCATCATCCGGATGCCGATATCGAAGGTACCGAGCCGCATATTCCGGCCTTCCCCTAAAGCGCAACCTGTAGCCAAGCGGACCTCCGCCGGAAGGCTGGACGTCGCACCAGATCTCGCCGTCGGGATGGCGGCAGCCGAGGTTGTCGAAGACGGTCCTGGACGGATAGGCGGCCAGAATATCTGCCGCGATTGATGGCCGGGCGCGCAGATGCAAGCCTCCGGAGGTCCCCGTCCTCGAAAGACTTATCGTGGATCTCGAAGTTGCCGGCGGCTTGCCCTGTCACGGTAGACCGGCTGAGAAACGGGCGTCGCTAGAGGTTCTCGATCGGAACCGGCTCGATCGACTCTGGGAGTGGGAAGTCGAAGACCTGCGAGTAGAAGTAGAGCTCGGCCTCCAGGGCGCGCTTGATGTTCGCCGCCTGGCGGAATCCGTGCTGCTCCCCTTCGAAGGGGACGTAGGCGACCGGCAGGCCTTTGCGGCGCAGGGCATCCACCATCTTCTCGGCCTGGTCCGGCGGCACGACCCTGTCCTCCAGGCCCTGGAAAAAGATGACGGGGGCGGACAGGCGCTCGGTGTAGTGGATGGGCGAACGTGCCCGGTACACCGCCCTGGCCTCGGGATAGGGACCGACCATCCTGTCCAGATAGCGCGCCTCGAACTTGTGGGTATCGGTCGCGAGGGACTCCAGCTCGCTGATTCCGTAGTGGCTCGCCCCAGCCTGGAAGACATCCCGGAAGGTCAGTGCCGCCAGGGTCGTATAGCCTCCTGCGCTGCTGCCCCGAATCGCGAGCCGCCCTCGGTCCACCTCACCCCGCTCTGCGAGATGACCAGCCGCATGGACGCAGTCGTCCACGTCCACCATCCCCCATTGGCCGTCCAGGCGTTCCCGGTAGGCACGGCCGTAGCCGGTGCTGCCGCCGTAGTTCACATCCACGACGGCAAAGCCGCGGCTGGTCCAGTACTGGGTTGTCAGGTTCAGGGTGGTGGACGCCGCGGCGGTGGGTCCCCCGTGGCTCCTGACCAGCAGGGGCGGGCGCTCGCCCTCGGGACCCCCAAAGTCGGTATTTGTTGGACGGTAGTACAGGGCGTGGGCCGTCCGGCCCTCCGCCGTCGGGAACTCGATGGCCTCCGGTCGGGAGATGTAGTTCGGATCCAGGGTCACTCTGCTCGAGTGCCGGAGGACGCTCGCGGCTCCCGTGTTGGGGTCCAGCTGCACCACGGCGTTAGCCTCGCCGGGCGAGCCGCCGATAAAGAGTACGCCGCCGGGTACGGCTGCTACGTCCTGGATGCTGGTGTAGGGCGTCTCCAACGGCGTGAAACGGCCCGAGGCAGGGTCCAACAGGGCCAGCTCCCAACGTCCGCGGCGGCTGTAGGCGCACGCGAGCCGCCCGTCACCGAGGACGGCATAGGTCGACATGCCGAACAGCCACTGGGGCAAGCCGAACTCCGCCTCCATGGGGTGTAAGGGCTCCGCTTCCCCGCCTCGCCAGCGATAGAGATTCCACCAGCCGGTGCGATCCGAGACGAAGTGGAGGCCCCCATCGGCGCCCCACCGGGGTTCGAACACGGACTCGCCCGGTCCGCCTGCCACCAGCACCGGCTCCCCCGGTGCCCCTGCCGCATCGAGCTCGGCGACCCAAAGCCGGGTGCTGTCCCAGGGCATGTCGGGGTGATCCCAGCTGAGCCACGCCAGATGACTCCCGTCCCCTTTGAGCTGCGGCGAGGCGTAGAAGTCCGCGCCCGAGGCCACCACCCGCCCCGGATCGTCCCCGGCGGCAGCCACGGTCAGGCTCACCAGACAATTCTCGGGCTCGCGGTCACTGCGCCTCTGATCCTCGCGGACGCAGATGAGACGGGCCCGAGCAGGGTCCAATGCGAAGTCGGCGTAACGCAGCGCCGCCGGCGGCGTGATGGGCCTGGCCGTATCGTCCGTGCCTTGACGATAGACTCGTTGATCCGGGTCGTTGGCGAAGTAGACGACGCCCTCGCGCACGGCAAAGGCGCCGCCGCCGTATTCATGAACCCGGGTGCGGACATCGAAGCCCGCCGGGGTCACATCCCGCGTCCGGCCTTCCGGGGACCGGCGCACCAGCACGCTGCGCCCCCCTTCCATAGGGCGCCTCTCCAGCCAGCAGACGTCCTGGCCGTCTCCCACTGGCGAGCCGAGCCCGACGGTCTCCGAGACGATGAGGTCGGCCGTGATGGGGGAGCGCCATGAGCCATAAGGAGCCGTCTGGGGCTTGGACATGGCCATCCTTCAGGCTTCGAACCGGCGCACCTTGAGCCGCTGCTCGGCCCGTACCCCGATGCGGTGAACGATCTGGATCAGGAGGTCCACCAGCCCGTCGGCGATCTCCCGGCGCCGCAGCAGCGCCCGGCAGGTTGCCCCTCGTGCTCCTGGCTGGCGGACTGGCCGGATCCCGCGGCCGAAATGGCTACGCTTGTCTACACGCTCGCTAGAAAGTCGGCGGCCGTCGAGCTCTCGAGACAATTGGCCAACGCCAGGGCAGTTAACCCATAGCCATTCTGGGCGTGGAGATTGATGCCGGGGAGGGTGGCTAGGAGCTTGATGATCTCCATGCGGCCCCTACGCACCGCCCACATGAGGGCGGTACATCCGTTCTTATCTTGGACATTGAGGTCAATTCCGGGAAGCCCGACAAGCTCTCTGACCACCTCGATGCGCCCCTCGCTCGCTGCCAACATCAAGGCAGTGTGGCCATCCTCGTCTCGCTCATGGAGATCCGCCACTGGCTGGTGGGCAACAAGCGGTGCCGCGCCACCTTTGCCATCCCATGCCGCAGCTGGAAAAGCATCCTCGTTATTACGATACATCAGCACATACGCCCCCTGGAAAGTACCATACATTAATAATATACCAGAATGGGCGGGGCTGCCGGCGATTTCGACACCGTTCGGTGCGGTTGGCCAGCAAGGTTGCCTCGGCCTCGAACAGGGTCCAGCGCTGCGCGGGCTCCCGCTCGTTCCAGCATCGCTTCATGGGCGATCCACCTCTGGCGCGTCGAAGGTGGATACCCTAACGAGCGCCCGGCTGTTGGGGCGGATATAAGCGTTTTCGCATCTGGAGGCTGGTTGACGCTTCCCTTGCTTTTTGGGCCACACAGGCGTGAGACTCCACCGGCGCGATTTTGAGTCTTTCCTTCACCGAACCCGCAGGAATCGGTCCCCATGAACTCAATCGTCAAGCTATCCTTTGCCCTCGTCCTGGCCGTGGTAGCCGCTGTTGCCCCTGCGGACGAGGTCGTGGTGGCCGTGGCCGCCAACTTCGCGGTGCCGATGGAACAGATCGCCGCTGCCTTTGAGCGCGCCACAGGCCATAAGGTCACGGCCTCTTACGGCTCCACCGGCAATCTCTATGCGCAGATCAGGAACGGCGCGCCGTTCGAGGGCTTTCTCGCTGCGGGCGTGAAGACCCCTACGAAGCTGGAGAAGGAGGGCCTGGCCGTCGCCGGCTCGCGGTTCACCTACGCCGTCGGACACCTGGTGCTCTGGTCCCCCAAGCAGGGGTTCGTGGATGACAAGGGCGCGGTGCTCGAGCGCGGACACTTCCGGAAGCTCGCCATCGCCAACCCGAAGCTCGCCCCTTACGGCGCGGCGGCAGTCCAGACGCTGCGCGCGCTCGGTCTGGAGCACAGGCTTCGACCCAAGCTCGTGGTGGGCGAGAATATTGCTCAGACCTACCAGTTCGTCGCTTCCGGCACCGTCGAGCTGGGATTCGTGGCGCTCTCCCAGGTCACGCACGCCGGCAAGATGGAAGAGGGCTCGGCCTGGATCGTTCCGGCTAAGATGCACCGACCGATCCGCCAGGATGCGGTCATCCTGACCAAGGGAGAGCGTAACCCCGTCGTTGCCGAGCTGATGGAGTTCCTGCGGGGTGAAGAGGGGCGCGCCATCATCCACGCCTTCGGCTACGGAATTTGACGCATCCTGCGCGGGCCGGTCGGCCGGCTGACCCAGTCCCATGGTCTCGGGCTGCCGCCCTTTACGTTTTGGGGCCTGGTGGTGGCCTCGGTGCAGATCTACGATCGTGTGGAGGCCATGGAGTACGGCGATGCCAACCGGCTGGCCTTGGTCATGTTGGTCTTCGTGTTCTCCGTGCTCGGGAATCTGCGCTACGGCCAGCACCGCTCCCAGCGCCGACAGCGTAGGGGCGACAGGCGCGATGAATGGGTCAGCGTCGATCAGGCCATCGAGCTGCCCGGCTGCGCACCACGCACGATGAACGGATGGTCATGCAGCGGGAACATGAACCGAATCGATCCACTCCCGACAGTGCCCGGCTCGTCAGCGTGCGACTGCATCTCCTACCGAAGGAGCCTTCAACGCCGCAGCTCAGGTGTGGCTGGCCAGCGAAGCAGGCCAGACGTCACCTGCAACTGATGCTAGGTGCCCCCTGGCAGCTGTCACGGAGAAGCGAAAACCGCAATGCTCGGCGCCATCGCCGGTGACATCATCGGCTCCGCTTACGAAGCGAGGCCGGTCAAGACGACCGAATTTCCGCTGCTTCCCCCAGCGGCCCGTTTCACAGACGACACGGTACTGACGGTCGCGACCGCCGATGCACTGCTCCGTGACGGCGACTATGCCGGCGCTTATCGCCGCTATGGGCATGCGTTTCCGAATGCGGGTTACGGAGGGCGCTTCTTCCGCTGGCTGTTAAGCGCCGATGCGGGGCCTTACAATAGCTGGGGCAACGGTGCGGCCATGCGGGTGAGTCCGGTGGGGTTCGCCCTGGACACCGTCGAGGCCGTATTGGCAGAGGCCGCCCGAAGCGCTGCGGTGACCCACAATCACCCGGAGGGCATCAAGGGAGCCCAGGCCACGGCGCTCGCGGTTTTTCTCGCCCGCACCGGCGCAGACAAGGCGGAGATCACCTCGGAGATCCAGGATCGCTTCGGCTATGATTTGACGGGCTGTCTGGTCGCGATCCGCCCCAGCTACCGCTTCGATGTTTCCTGTCAGGGCTCCGTGCCCGAATCTTTGATCGCGTTCCTCGAGTCGTCCCACTACGAGGGGGCGGTCCGCAATGCCGTTTCGCTCGGCGGAGATGCCGACACCATGGCCTGTATCGCCGGCGCGGTCGCTCAGGCCTTCTATGGGACTGTCCCGGAGCCGATTGCCGGCCGGGTGCGGACGCGGCTGCCCCAGGACTTTCTGGACGTCCTTGGTCGGTTTGAGAGCCGCTACGGATCAGGAAACGAAGGGGCCAGCCTGGGATAGTGTGCCCGCCGGGCAGGCAGGGCCGGGCTGCCGTGCCCTGCGTGGCCCGCCAGCGCCTGTGCCTACGGGCGACGATCCACTACTGGGTAACGCCATGCACGGGCAACCCTTCTCAGGCGATCGAGAAGCTTTGGGAAGAGCTCAATGCGATCGCGACCGTCTCCATCGCCACGGCGCCATCCTGGCGCTGCCCGATCTGGTACGCAAGCGCGCAGCAGCCACCCTTGCCTTGCCCTGAGAAACCCTTGTCTTGCCCTGAGAAATTGAGAAGTTACAAACATTCGTGGTATTCTCTTGACCGTCTTGCATGCTTTGGCACCCGGTTCCTGAGGCCGGGCCAGAGGCAATGCAGATCAGACAAGCGAGCGCAGCGGGTGCTGTCCCCCGCCATCGGGGCCTCTCGTGCTAAGCCTTGGCTCGGTTACGGCGGCGGCAGGTCCCCCAGCCCCGCTGATGAGGACCTGATCCATTTGTAAGGGCGATGGCGATCAGGCTATGCGCGTTACGACAACCGTGACGCCGGCCGTGGTTGCGAACGCGGCCCATCGGGACAGGCGTCCGGAAGCGGGCGATGAAACGAGGCCGCACATCGCGCAGCCCGCAGTCCGGGCACCGATAGCGATGCGACCCCAGCCGCGTGAATGCACTCGCGCGGGCAACGATAGCGGCGATCGCTTCCGGAGGTGGCCCTTGCGGGGATCTTTCGCTCTCGCCCCGGAAGAGCGGAACCCTGTCCTTCGATCGCTGTGACTTCAGGAGGCGAGCGTGTATCGGATCGTTGGGAGAGAACAGTACGGCCCCGTAACCTTTCTTTGGGAGGTCGAGGCGCCGAAGGTGGCGCGAGCGGCGCGGCCAGGCCATTTCCTCATGGTGCGTATCGACGACACGGGGGAACGGATCCCACTCACCGTCGCGGATTACGACACGGAGCGCGGGACGGTCACGGTGGTGGTCCAGGCCGTGGGGAAGACCACCCGGCAGATGATGGCGCTTCCCGAGGGGGCGCAGATTCTCGATTTCGTGGGTCCTCTGGGGCTTCCCAGCGAGATTGGCCAGCCCGGCAAGGTGGTCCTGGTCGGCGGCGGCTTGGGCGTGGCGCCCGTGTATCCGCAGCTGCGGGCCTTCAAGGCGAAAGGAAACATCACCCTGTCCGTCATCGGCTTCCGATCCAAGGAGCTGATGTTCTGGGCGGATAAGTTCCAGAAATACTCCGACGAGTTTCATGTCACCACCGACGACGGCTCCTTCGGAATGAAGGGACGCGTCACCGACGCCCTGGAGCGGGTCCTGGATGCCCACCCGGACACCCGGGAGGTCGTCGCCATCGGCCCGCTGGTGATGATGCGGGCCTGCGCGGAGGTGACCCGGCCGAGGAAGATCAAGACCATGGTGAGCCTGAACTCCATCATGGTCGACGGGACGGGGATGTGCGGCTCCTGCCGCGTGACCATCGACGGGCTGATGCGCTTCGCCTGCGTGGAAGGTCCTGACTTCGACGGTCACAAGGTGAGCTTCGACGAGCTGATGCTGCGCCAGCAGCGCTTCGTGCGGGAGGAGCAGGAGGCGCTGGAGCGCTACCAGCGGGAGACGGAGGCGGTGGCGTCCCTTGCCAGTGCCTCGGACGATCCCCTGAAGTCCGTCGCGGTGCTGCGGGCTCAGCGGGGCGGCGAGACTCCTCTCGAGGAGGCCGCAAGGCTCGTGGAGGTGCCTGAGCCGTTACCCCCTCTGGGCCCTGGCGAGAAGCCGGTGGTGAAGAACATCCGGACCATCGCCCCCACCCGCACCCCGATGCCGGAGCAGCCCGCCGAGGTCCGTGCGCACAATTTTCAGGAAGTGAACCTCGGCTATTCCCTGGATGAGGCGTTTCGCGAATCCGACCGTTGCCTCGTCTGCAAGAAGCCCCGTTGCGTCGTCGGCTGCCCCGTAGGGATCGACATCAAGGGCTTCATCGCGGCGGTCGCCCGGCATGACCTGAAGCAGGCCTATCAGGTGCTGAAATCGTCCAATGCCCTGCCGGCGGTCTGCGGACGGGTCTGTCCCCAGGAGAGCCAGTGCGAGGCGGCCTGTATCGTGGGTCACAAACGTGAGCCGGTGGCGATAGGAAGGCTGGAGCGATTCGTGGCGGACTTTGCCGTCAGTCGGGACTGGGACGAGATCCCCACCACCCCGAGCGCCGGAAAGAAGGTGGGGATTATTGGCTCGGGTCCTGCGGGGCTCGCCTGCGCCGGTGACCTGGTGAAAGAGGGGATAGAGGTGACGGTGTTCGAGGCCCTCCATGTGGCAGGCGGTGTCCTGAAGTACGGGATCCCGGAGTTCCGCCTCCCCGACCACATCATCGATCTGGAGATCGAGAACCTGCGGCGCATGGGGGTTCGCTTCGAGCTGGACGCGGTGATCGGGAAGATCTATACCATTCCCCAAATGATGGGTGAGATGGGATGTGACTCGGTCTTTGTCGGCACAGGCGCGGGATCCCCGAAGTTCATGAATATTCCAGGGGAGGCCCTGAACGGCGTGTTCTCCGCCAACGAGTTCCTCACCCGCGTCAACTTGATGCGGGGCAGGGACAGGCCCCTCTACGACACCCCTGTCGGGATGGGACGGCGAGTGGCGGTGGTGGGGGCGGGGAATACCGCCATGGATGCCGCCCGCGTGAAGTTCTACTGGCTGACCAACCCGGTCCGCATCCTGGGCAACGACGCGGGCTGGGTCAGCGGGCTCGAATGCGTGGAGATGGAGCTCGGGGAGCCGGATGCCTCCGGGCGCAGGCGCCCCGTGCCGAAGCCGGGCACGGAGAAGATCCTGGACATGGACACGGTCGTGGCCGCTCTGGGGACGAGCGCCAATCCGGTGATCGCCCAGACCACGCCGGGGCTGGAAGTCAACCAGTGGGGCTACATAGTGGCCGACCAGGAGACGATGGCAACCTCGATCCCGGGGATCTATGCCGGCGGCGACATCGTGAGCGGAGCGGCCACGGTCATCGAGGCCATGGGTGCCGGCCGCAAGGCGGCCGCGGGCATCCTGGAGTACCTGGGGCTTGGCCTGCCCGTTGGAGATTCGGCCGTGGCCTCACGCCCGGCCAGCTAAGAGAGGAGGGTCCTTATGCCGTCCACCTGCCCCAAGTGCCACCGCGTCGTCGCCGAGGATGTGGTCTGCTGCGCAGACCTCGTGTATACGTGGAAGTGCACCCAGTGCCACAAGGTCACCACAGGCTTCGCTGCCCCTTACGGGAAGTGCTACATGTGCGGGGGAGCCCTAGAGTTCGTGAAAGGGCACGAGTTCGACGACCCGATGAAGGTACAGCCGATTCGGGACGCCGTTCAGTTCGAGCTGAACTCCTACCACTTCTATCGCCTCGCATTACCGAAGGTTACGGACCCGACGGTGCATGCGATCATTCAAGAGCTATATCAGCATGAGGTGGATCACCTCCACACCCTGCAGGAGCGCTACCACACCCACCTGGACGAAGAGATCCTAGAGCTCCGGCCGGACCTGGATACCTTGCTAGCAGACAGTCTCTTTCAGGGCATCTTTTTCGCGAACCCCCACGATGGCCCGATCAGGCTTTATGACAAAGCGATCGCGATGTAGCACCGCACCCGGGACCATTTCCAACGGCTGGCACGGGAGCTGCCGGACGGGCCGGAGCGGGACATCTGCGGCGAGCTGGCCGCGGAGGAAGAGGAGCACGTGGCCCTGTTGGAGGGGGAGCGGGAGCAGTTCCTTCAGCG
>JARRNE010000038.1:17567-24045 GCA_037385305.1 Chromatiaceae bacterium
CTGACGTCCATTCGCCGCCTACGGCGGCACGACTGCGCCGACGCCTATGGGGGGCGCTCGGCTTCGCTTCGCTCGCCATGCGTCTCGGGGCGGGGCCGCTGGCACCAAGCACGCTCTCTCGCAACGGCGCCGTCACCGCGTCCGGTTCTGCGAGGGGCCGGGTGCAGGTCAGCCCGCGGGCGAGTTCGTGTGGCACCGCCGACAAACCAGGCGGCTAACAGAGAACACAAGCTTCGCCCTAGCGTCCGGGGAGTGCCCGGTCTACTCGAAACCCCCCGCCCCTCGGTGCGGGCCGCCGCCTCCGGCAACGGCCTGCCACCCGACTGGCTCCAAATTTCACACCCGTCAGCGCTCGAGAGCCACCCCCGGCGAGCCTTGTCCGTTGGTTGCTCCTGCTTGACGCACCAGTTTACGGAACTTCATGGACAGGCAGGCAAACCGCCAGCACTGCCACAAAAAGTTGCGGTGGTATCGCTTCTCGGTCTTGGTAAGGGTGTACTCCATCTAAGTCTCCTCCTCACATACTTAAGTATTGGCGGCAGGCTAGGGGACGTACCGCCACATCGGCTTGCCGCCGAGCTTATAGAGAAAGGCGTGGTGAAGCGCCCGCTTGAACCACGCGCCGGCCAGCCCTATCTCCACGGCACAGGATCCCATATCGCGTCCAGAGCCGGGAAAGCGCTCGCGGTTTCGCACGACCGGGTAGATACCGATTGTTGCCGCTGCGCCCTTGGTCAGGGAATTCTTCAGGGAGGCGATGCACATGCCCGCCGTCTCCGCCATTGACGCGGTATGGCAGGGCTCACGCCCCTGGATCATCTCTGCGACATTCAACGCCGCGGCCTTTCCGGTCAGCTCCGAAGTATAGCCCGTGCGCGGAATTGCCGCGCCGATAGTCGTGCCTTTGCAGGTCACCCAGGGCTGGGACATGAAGCCAGGCGGCGCAAAGGCGATACCCACCGCAAAGATATTCTTGTAAGTAGGATTCTGATAAGTCTTTGGCCAATCGGGGCCGTCCAGCTCGTCGTAAGGCTTACCATAGGCCGCATCCACCTTCATGAACCCTCCCGGGTTCAGCAGGGTGCCCGCCAGGTCCTTACCCGCCTTGTCGAGGTAACGGATGGGTTTGCCACGGAACTGCGGGATCAACATCGCAAAATCATAGGGAATCTGCGCGTCTGTCCCATCACAATCCTCAGTATAGATGTGCTGCTCATCCACCCGGCTCACATGGCTGCGCACCTGAGGCTCGATACCATAGTCCTTGAACAAGGCTTCGGCCATATCCCTGGAGGTGAAGGTAATGGGTCCCATCTGGGTCTCGAAGCCATCGATACCGAAGTCTCCGAGATTGGGCTCATTGGAGAGCCACTTGAGGGTCACTCGATCCCGCAGCCCCCGGTCCTGCAGATCGTTGTGGACCAAAGAGATGAATTCGAAGGCGGCGCCCTGGCAGGTGCAGGTCCCATGCCCCGTGCCGACCACAAAAGTCGCCCTACGACCCTGCTTCAGCTCTTCCACCCACTGCAGATACCGCTGAGCGGTCTGTTCGGCGTGGGCCGGCGTACAGATGGAATAGGTATGGCCCTTCTCCGGACCCAGTCCCGGGGTGGCATCGAAATTCAAGTGCGGTCCGGTGGCATTGATCAAGAAGTCATAGCTCAAACGGAAAGGCTCTTTGGTCTCCCCATCCCGTGGATCCACGATCACGTATTGTTCGTCCGGATGGACCTCGGTCGCGAGGCCCTGAACAAGCGTGATACCCGTGCGCTTATAGACCGGTTTGAGGTCGATCTGCGTCTTGTTCACCGCCAACTGACCAACCGCAACCCAGATCAGCGATGGGATGAAGGTAAACTTAGGGAGGGGATTGACCACGATAATCTCATGCTTCCCCTTGCCCTTGAGTGCGTCGCTCAACATGAGCGCGGCGTACTGACCGGCGAAGCCCGCGCCCAAAATGATTGTTCTTGCCATGCCTTAACCTCACTCTTATGGTGGTGGACCGCAAACCCCCCTCGCATCAGCACAAACCTGCCGCTCCAGGCTTCGTAACGCCAACCTATCCGGGGCGGCTATAGCCCACGCGGGCCTCAACTGGGAGATCAACGGCGAAGTGGTGACGTTCACGTATGCGGTCCGCATCGTGGAGCACCAGTAAGACTTGCCACTTGACATATTTAGCTCCCGGCATCCAATATGTCAACGGAATATTTCCCCAGAGAATTTAGGGCGAGAGCGCGCCATTTCCTCGCGTTTTCATCGGAATTATACTTGGGTGCATGAACTCCGTACTGGGTAATAAGGCGAATAATAAATTATTAACGGATTAACGGATTAGGAAATCCAACCACAGGAGGGGCGGATAGGGCGAGCGGCTACCATCGTAGGCGCATGCAAGCCAGGGCGTTTTTGCAGGTGCTGGTGCTGGCTGGGCGGCGCGGTCGGGAGAAAGCGGCCGCCGGCGACCCAGGCGTCCGCAGATAAGCTGATCTCCTGCGGGCCAAGGGCAGGCCCGGCGCTACTCCTTTCGGGGGGCGCGGCTCGCGACCTTCGCGCGCACCTTCACCCAGATATCCGCCAGTCCCAGGCTCCCGATCACCCCCTCGGCCTGGGGCATGGCGAAGACCAGCAGGAGGTAGAACAGGATCAACCAGGCCCGGCTCAGCCCGAAGCTCGCGACCAGGCCGTGCATCGGGTAGCCGGCGGCGACCTGCTTGATGTGCCCTCGCTATGAAGGCAGGCTCCTGGCAGCCTGATCACCGCAATCCCCAACGGTCTCGGGCTTTTCACAGCGGTACACCAGGGCCTTCTCGCGTCGCACCTGCCAAGTCGCAGCCAGCGACCCCGCCCACAGCGGGGGTCGCTCCTATCGAGCGGCGAAATCATCAAGACAGGTCACTCTTCTGGATGAACTTGGCCCGCTCCCGCAAGTTATTTCCAAAGCTCAGCATGAACTGCAATGTTTGCGCTGCTTCCGGCGTCGAAAGCATCTTCAGGGTCCCCCTGATCCCTGGCTTCACCGGTGCCTCGTGGACATGGTCGACGGCATCCTCGAGCGCCTTCTTGCCTACATGCGCGAGTGTTGCGACCTCTTCCGTAGCGAGGTTGTTGAACATGTGCTCGCCGAACGCGAATAGCCGCTCCACCATGCTGTCGCTGACGGCCGTGCGGGCGGCGTGGACCACCATGGCGACTTCCACCAGCGTGTCGAGGGCACCCATCTTGTGTAGGCGGGTAACAGCATCGAGGGCGGCCAGAAGGGCTTCGCGCGTCTCCTCGTCGTTGAGCCGGTCCACCAGCTCCAAGGCGTTGGCGCCCGTGACGGCGAGGCGCTCGACCATGGAGTCGGTGACCGCCTGGGTTGCCGCAGTGAGCACGAGGCTGAGGTCTTCGGGGGACGCTTGCACCTGGGTAATGTCGTTCATCTCTCCCCCCCTTACAGCAGGCCGCGGGCCGACATCCAATACAAGCGGTTGTAGGCCAGCTTGAACCAGTGAATCATCTGCGAGGGCGGGCTGGGGTTGGGCGGAGTTTCGTAGTTGAACCAGATGTACGTACCCGTCTTGAGTCCGGTCTCCACGAAGCAGTAGACCTTGCCGTCGTAGTTGCGTGCCCAGTGATCGTGCTGCAGCAGAGATACCAGGTTGTCGACGAGCGTGTCGGCCTCGAAGTGAGCGGTAGACCCAGCCTTGGAGATCGGAATGTTGGTCGTGTCGCCGATCACGAATACGTTCTTCGAACCGTCCCGGCGGAGAGTCTTAGGGTCGGTAGGCACCCATCCACCTTTGCCGAGCCCCGAATCCTCGATCACTTGCTGGCCCTGGTGGGGCGGGATGGTTACCAACAGATCGTACGGCAAGGTGACACCTTCCTCTGAGCTGACGGTCTTCTCTTTGGGGTTGACCTCTTTGGTGTTGAAGAACGTCTCATAGCGGATACCGAGCCGCTCGAACTCGGGCTTGGCCCAGTTTGCCACGTTCTCTAAGCCGTGCACCCGGCCGACGGGGTAGGTATAGGTGACCTCTGTCTTGTCGAGCAGGCCTTTCCCCTTGAAGTAATCGTAGAGCATGAACGTGACCTCGAGGGGCGCTACAGGGCACTTGTGCGGGGCGTTAACGTTAACCACTACCTTGCCCCCCCGGAACTCCTCCAGGGCTGTACGCATCTTGCGGGCCCCTGGAAGGTCGTAGAAGCAGTGGGCACCCTCGGTCAGGCCAGGGATCGTCTCCGGCATCAGCCGGGAACCCGTGGCGATAACCAGGTAGTCATAGGAATAGGAGTTGCCTGACTCGCAAACCACACGCGAGCTGTCGACGTCGATCTGCTTGGCAGGGTCCGAATGGAACACGATGCGCCGGTCGAGGATCGAGCGCTGGTCACGATATAGCTCTGATTCGCGGATACGCCCAAAGGGGATGTACAGCAGCCCGGGCTGGTAAAGATGACGCTCCGTATTGCCTATCATGGTGATCGATACCGCGCCGGTGCGCAGCTCGTCCACCAACTGGCGGGCCATCCCATTGGCCACGATCGTGCCTCCCATTCCTCCTCCAACAATCAGGACATTCTTCGCCATGAGATTTGTGCTCCTCCGACAGGAATCGCGCGGCGGTCCCCCGTGCGGGGCGCGATTCTCGTTTCGTTAGGGATTGGTTTTCGTTTTATCGTCTATCTCGTCATTTCAGCTTCCTTACGACCAGGCTCCAATGCCCTTCGTGGTCGGTGATCCCTACCATTTCATGCCCAACCTTGGCTACCCATTCAGGGATGTCGGCTGAGGACCCCTTGTCGGACGAAAGCACTTCAATCTCGTCACCCACGGCCACGAGCTTGAGTGCGGCTATCATCTCCATCAGGGGCCCCGGGCAAAAGGCTCCGCGGGCGTCTATCGTTTGCCTATCGGCCACGTTCTACTCCTCCCGGATACGTTGAAGTCACAGAGTGACAAGGTCGCCTTCTTCGGCGTCGGATAGGTATTTGGTCAGACCGAGCGGGGCATCAAACAGGTCATCGACCAGGTTGCTCATCTCCCAACCCAGAACGTCGAGGGCCATGGAGCAGGCATAGACCTTCATGTCCCCTAACATCTTGCCTTGGCCGAGCAGCTCCACGGGATCCGGTGCATTCTTGTCCCTCAGCATATCGGCGAAAACCCCTCCGCGGTACCGTTCGTCCGCGGTCTTGCCTTTCTCAAAGGCATAGATCGCATTCATGCTGACGAAGATCTCGACGGGGCGATCGGATACGGCCGCGACCGACGCCATCATGGCAGCCATTTGCAGCTTCTCGCGCTCACCCGAACAAATCAATACAAACAGCGGCTTAGCGTTCATAACTCTCCCTTTCCAACAAGCTGAGATCTCCCGTAAAGCTGAGATCTTGGTTCTAGGCAGATCGCGATCAGCTACTATCCACATTTAACGTATAGACCTCTGCAAAGATCTTTGCAAGTGATGGAAGGTAGCTAAAATGAACGTAGTTGTTTACGGGTGCGCGCCGTTGCCAACGCTGTCCGAGCGCGCGAAGTCTTGGGGCATTAGTGTATGCGTATATTAGTTTGTACGCATGGACGTGGTGCATTACTGAAGGCTAATGTACGGTGCGATTCCCTGGCCCCCAAGGCGAAACGGCTGCGGGACTGGCTTCATTGCTAGCGGCGGCGCTCTATTTAATGCGCATTAATGCAGAAGGCGATTAGCGCTATCCCTCAGCTGTGCGCAAGGGGT
Source organism: Chromatiaceae bacterium (assembly GCA_037385305.1). Lineage (GTDB taxonomy): Bacteria > Pseudomonadota > Gammaproteobacteria > Chromatiales > Chromatiaceae > JARRNE01. The sequence continues at coordinate 23,297 of JARRNE010000038.1, forward strand.
CGGGGGCGGCGGCGAGCAGGGGCGAGTGGGGTGCCAGCACCCCACGAGAGCGGTGGCGGCGCTTATCAGGGCGGCGGGATCCGGGCGGTCAAGTGATCGATCGGGCCTTCGAGGAGGCGGTGCGCCGTGATCCGGACCAGACGATGCGCTGGGTGGTGCTGACCAACGGCCAGGAGGGCCTGCTGCGCCAGGTCCCTGTCGCCGTCAAGCGTTACAAGGTGGAGATCGTCCTGGTCCAGGATCTGATCCACGTCCTCGAGCATCTCTGGAGCGCCGCCTGCGCCTTACACCCGCACGATGCCGAGCAACGCGAGGGCTGGCTGGGTGATGGATGGTCAGACTGAGGTTTCCCGAGCGACCTCCGTCATCTGATAAAGCCCACCGAAGAAGGTCTGCTTGCGCACCCTGAGACCGGGGACTTTTTCCGGCAGCCAAGTCGAGATTTCATGGCGCCAAAGATCAAGGGCAAAGGGTTCCAGCAGACGTAACACCGGATTCATGATCAGGCGCATGGGATTCATCAGACGGGGACGGTGATAGTCGACGAACAGGACCCGCCCACCGGGCTTGGTCACGCGAAGCGCTTCTGCCACCGTCCTCTTGCGCGTCTCCAGAGGCTGCTCGTGCAGCAGGAAGAAGACCAGTACCTGATCGTATTCCCCGTCCGGTGCACGCAGGTTTGCGGAATCGCTGAGCTCCAGAGTGGTTCTCGGCGTCGCCCGGAGCTTTTTGGCTAGGTTCTCGAGCTG